>CADBQJ010000079.1 GCA_902796785.1 Fibrobacter succinogenes | reverse complement strand
GTGGGCTTCGGCATCGACCGCATGGTCATGCTCCTCACGAACCAGCAGACCATCCGCGACGTGCAGCTCTTCCCGCTGATGAAGCCCGAGGAATAGAACCGCATGAAACCGATCCGGCCCTTCGAGCTGCTCATCGCCTGGCGCTACCTCGGCGCCCAGCGCAAGAGCCTGTTCGTCTCGCTGATTTCGGTCTTCTCGATGCTCGGCGTGGCCATCGGCACGATGGCGCTCCTCCTCGTCCTCTCCGCGATCAACGGGTTCGAGGGCGAGGTGACGAAGCAGATGATGGGCAAGGACGCCCACTTCGAGGCGATGAAGTACCACATGGAGGCCGTCGACGGCTGGGATTCGCTGCGCGCGGCCATCCTCGAGGACGAGGACGTGACCTTCGCGGCCCCCTTCGTGGTGACCAAGGTGGGGATCTCCTCGCGGCACGTGAACGACGGCGTGGTGCTCTACGGCATCGTCGACAGCCTCTCGCGCGACGTGCTCGACCTCCCGAAGCAGGTGAAGTGGGGCGAATACTCGCTCGACTCCATGTGGGCCCCCGGCGGCGTCAAGCGCCCGGCCGTCGTCCTGGGCGTGCAGCTGGCCGACCGCCTGCGCGCCACCATCGGCGACCCCGTGGTGCTGCAGACCTTCGCGACCCCCGAGGCCATGGGGATCGAGTCGGCGCTCCCGAGGATGGTCCAGTGCTCGGTGTCGGGCATCTTCGAGAGCGGCATGTACGAGTACGACGCCTCGATCGTCTACGTCGACCTGGGCGTGGCGCAGCGGCTGCTGGGGATGGGCGGCGGCGTGTCGGGCATCCAGGGCAAGGTGAAGGACCCGTGGCACGCCGAGGTCGTGGCCGCGCGCGTCGGCAAGAAGCTCGGCCACCCCTTCTACACGATGGACTGGAAGGCGCGCAACAAGAACCTCATCAAGTGGATGAGCATCGAGAAGCTCCTCTTCGGCGGCGTGATCACCCTGATCATCGTGGTCGCCGCGTTCAACATCATCAGCTCGCTGATCATGCTCGTGCTGGAGAAGACGCGCGAGATCGGCATCCTCCGCGCCATGGGCGTCCCGTCGCGCAGCGTGATGAAGGTCTTCGTGATGGTCGGCGGCTTCATCGGCCTGATCGGCTCGGTCCTGGGCTGCGCCGCGGGCGTCGGCTTCTGCCTGGCCCAGATGAAGTGGGGCTTCATCAAGCTTCCGCCGGACGTCTACATGGTCTCGGTCTTCCCGATCAAGGTGCTCTGGCAGGACGTGGCCGCGGTCTTCGTCGTGGCCAACCTCATCTGCCTGCTGGCGACCATCCCGCCGGCGGTCAAGGCGTCCCGGATGGATCCCGTGGGGGCGATCCGCCATGAGTGAGGCCCTTCTCGAGGCGCGGGGGATCCGCCGCACGTTCCACGAGACCGGCGAGGAGCTCGAGGTCCTCTCGGGCGTGGACTTCGCGCTGCGCGAGGGCGAGTTCGTGGCCATCACCGGCAGCTCCGGCTCGGGCAAGTCGACCTTCCTCAACATCCTCGGCGCCCTGGACCATCCCACCTCCGGCGCGCTCCTGTTCGAGGGGCGCGACCTCTTCGCTGGGGGCGCCGCCGAGCTGGACCGCTACCGCCTGCGCCAGGTGGGCTTCGTCTTCCAGTTCCACCACCTGCTGCCCGAGATGACGGCGTTCGAGAACATCATGCTCCCGGCGCGGATCCTCGGGACCCCCGAGCGCAAGGCCCGCGACCGGGCGCGCGAGCTCCTGACGGCCATCGGGCTGGGCGACCGCCGGCGCCACCTCCCCGGAGAGCTCTCCGGCGGCGAACGGCAGCGCATCGCGGTGGCGCGCGCCCTGATGAACGAGCCCAAGGTGGTGCTGGCCGACGAGCCCTCCGGCAACCTCGACGAGCGCCATTCCGCCAACCTGCACGAGATGTTCGTCCGGCTGAACCGCGAATTCGGGCAGAGCTTCGTGGTGGTGACCCACGACCTCTCCCTGGCCGCCATGGCCGGGCGCCAGCTGGTGATGCACGAGGGGCGCCTGCAGACCCCGGAAGAGGTGCGGGCCCTGGCCGAGAAGCCCCAGGAACGTTCGTAAGTCCCTGCAAATAAACAAGATAGGCGGCAACTCCGCCCGGAGGCTCCCGTGGCCTCGGGGGAGGCCATTAAATAACTAGTTTTCGCCCACCCCAGGTCCGATGGATTTTGGGGCGCATTCGCTTTTTTCGGGAGAAAAATCGTGAAGTTCCGCTCTCTGAACACGCTGAAAGTCGTCGCCCTCTCTCTGGGGTGCGTCGCCGTCGCCGCCGTCGCGCAGAACGCCGCGCCGGCTCCCGCCGCCGCGCCCGCCGCCCCCGCTTCCGAACCGCCGGTCATCTCCGGCCTC
The DNA here is from genome assembly GCA_902796785.1 of Fibrobacter succinogenes. Classification (GTDB taxonomy): domain Bacteria; phylum Fibrobacterota; class Fibrobacteria; order Fibrobacterales; family CADBQJ01; genus CADBQJ01. Next base: position 10,030 of record CADBQJ010000079.1, on the reverse strand, counting down.
TCCGGGCAGGACATCGAGGAAGGCGGCGCGTTCGAGCCCGTCGTCCTCGACGACGTGGTCGACGATCCCGACAACAAGAAGACCGAGCTGCAGTGGACGGTGACCGGCAACAAGGCGCTGAAGGTCAACGTCTCCGGCCGCAAGGCGACGATCGCCGTCCCCGACAAGCACTGGTACGGCCAGGAAGAGCTGACCTTCACGGTCAAGGACCCCTCCGGCGCCTCCGCCTCCGAAAAGGCCGTCTTCAACGTGAACGCGGTGAACGACCCGCCCTCGATCAAGAACTTCAAGGGCCAGAAGATCAAGGAAGGCCAGAAGTTCGCCCCCGTCGCGCTGGACGAGCTGGTCGAGGACATCGACAACAAGCCCGCCGACATGCAGTGGGACGCCTCGCTCGAAGTGAAGGGCAAGAGCGCCGAAGGCGAGCCCTCGCTGAAGATCGACGGCGGCCGCCACCTGCAGATCTCCCTCCCCGACACCAACTGGTGGGGCGACTTCGAAGTCGAGCTGAACGTCACCGACAACGGCGGCGAACAGGCCTCCGCCAAGGCGCTCTTCTCCGTGGCCGCGGTGAACGACCCGCCGGTCCTCGCCAAGATCCCCGACCAGAAGGTCGAGGAAGGAAACGAGTTCGACGAAATCTCCCTCGACGACTACGTCTCCGACATCGACGACGAAACCGAATCCCTGAAGTGGACCGTGGCCGGCGGCAAGGACCTCAAGGCCGCGATCGACGCCAAGAGCCGCACGCTCAAGGTCAAGATCCCGAACGAGGAATGGGAAGGCGCTCCCGAGACCTTCACCGTGACCGTCAAGGACGCCGCGGGCGGCTCCGCCTCGCAGAAGGTCGTCTACACCGTGGTCGGCGTGAACGACGAGCCCGAGCTGGCCGAAGTCCCCTCGCAGTCGATCAAGGAAAAGGAACAGTTCAAGCCCGTCAACCTGGGCAAGCTGGTCAAGGACGTCGACGACGAGGCGAAGGACCTCAAGTGGACCTTCTCCGGCAACAAGGACCTGAAGGTCGCCTTCGACAAGGCCACCGGCGTCGCCACGATCTCCACGCCCAACAAGTACTGGAACGGCGAGGAGAACATCACCTTCACCGTCACCGACCGCCGCGGCGGCAAGGCCGAGCAGACCGCCACCTTCTCGGTCGAGTCGATCAACGACGCGCCCGCCGTCAAGCCGATCCCCGACCAGACGATCAAGGAAAAGGAAAAGTTCTCGACGATCCGCCTCGACGCCTACGTCGAGGACGTCGAAACCCCCAAGAACGAGATCCAGTGGGACCTCGCGGTCAAGCAGCTCTCGCACGGCAACGTCGACGGCGAGCTCGAGGCCGTGATGGACGCCAACCGCGAAGTGACGATCAAGATCCCCGACAAGCTCTGGAACGGCTCGGCGCAGGTGACCTTCACCGCCGCCGACGCCGACGGCGCCACCGCCAGCCACACGAGCAAGTTCACCGTGACCAGCGTGAACGACCCGCCCGTCCTCGTCAAGAAGATCGCCGACCAGACGATCAAGGAAAAGGAGACCTTCAGGGAAATCCAGCTCGACGAATACGTCGAGGACGCCGACCACGCCAAGGAACAGCTGAAGTGGACCGTGACCGGCGGCAAGGGCCTCAAGTTCGACATCGACAAGGACCGCGTGGCCCGCGTCGTCATCCCCGACCCCTTCTGGAACGGCCCGGCCGAAACCTTCACGCTGACGGTGACCGACCCCGAGGGGGCCAAGGCCTCCCAGACCGTCCGCTTCCAGGTCAACTCCATCAACGACGCGCCCGCCATCAAGGAAATCGCCGCGCAGACGATCCGCGAAGGCGGCAAGTTCGCCGACATCGACCTCAAGCAGTTCGTCTCCGACCCCGACCACGCCTTCAACAAGCTGACGATCACCACCGCCGGCCTGAAGGACCTGCGCCTGAAGAACGCGGGCGGCGTGCTGACGGTCACCGCGCCCGACGCCCACTGGCACGGCTCCGAAACCCTGACGATCACCGCCGCCGACCCCGAAGGGGCCAAGGCGACCGCGCAGGTGGCCTTCGCCGTGGAATCGGTGAACGACGCCCCCGTCATCTCCGGACTGAAGGGCCAGAAGATCAAGGAAAAGCAGGCCTTCCAGCCCATCGCCCTCGACAAGATCTCCAAGGACATCGACCACGCCTACAAGGACCTGTCCTGGGAATTCGAAGTCAAGATGCTCCCCGGCTCCTCCGAAGGCGAGCTGACCGTCAACGTCGACGCGCAGCGCAACGCCGTCGTGGCCGTCCCGAACAAGCTCTGGCACGGCGCGGCCGACGTCACCTTCAAGGTGACCGACCCCGACGGCGCCACCGCCAAGGCGACCGAACGGTTCGAGGTGGAATCGGTCAACGACCTCCCCGTGCTGAAGAAGATCCCCGACCAGTCGATCAAGGAAGGCGGGCAGTTCGCCGAAATCGCGCTGGACGAGCTGGTCTCCGACGCCGACCACGCCACCGACAAGCTGAAGTGGACCGTGACCGGCGGCAAGGGGCTGAAGGTCGAAATCGGCAAGGACCGCGTGGCCCGCGTCCACGTCCCCGACGCGCACTGGAACGGCCCCGCCGAGAAGTTCAAGTTCGTCGTGACCGACCCCGAAGGCGGCTCCGCCTCCTCCGAAGCGCTCTTCACCGTGCTGAGCGTGAACGACCCGCCGGTCCTCAAGCCGATCAAGGGCCAGACCATCAAGGAAGGCGGCTCCTTCGCCGACATCCCGCTGAAGGACCTGGTCTCCGACCTCGACCACAAGTACAACCAGCTGACCTGGAACCTGACCGGGCTCAAGCAGATCAAGGCCAACTTCACCCCCGCCTCCGGCGTGGTGAAGCTCGTCGTCCCCGGCAAGTACTGGAACGGCGAGGAAACGCTGAAGATCGAAGTCGCCGACCCCGAAGGCGGCAAGGCAAGCGTCGAAGTGCCGCTGACGGTCGAATCGGTCAACAACCCGCCCGAACTGAAGCCCATCGCCGGCCAGACGATCAAGGAAAAGGGCCAGTTCAAGCCCGTGCAGCTCTCCACCCTCGCCTCCGACCCCGACCACAAGGCCTCCGAGCTCTCGTGGGACTTCAAGGTGCAGGGCGCTCCCGCCCCGAAGAAGGGCGTCCCCTCCAAGGGCGACCTCTCCGTCGAAATGGGCGCCGACGGCAACGCCGTCGTCAAGATCCCCGACCCGCAGTGGTTCGGCAAGCGCACCATCGTCTTCACCGTGACCGACCCCGACGGCGCCAAGGCGACGCAGAGCGCGGTCTTCGAAGTGACCGAAGTGAACGACCCGCCGGTCATCAAGCCCATCGCGGCCCAGACGATCAACGAAGGCGGCTCCTTCGCCGACGTCAACCTCGACGAATACGTCTCCGACCCCGACCACGCCAACTCGCAGCTGAAGTGGTCCATCGAAGGCGGCAAGGAGCTCAAGGCGACGATCGACCCGAAGAGCCACAAGCTCTCGGTGAAGATCCCGAGCAAGCTCTGGAACTGCAAGGCCCCCGAAAACTTCACGCTCCGCGTGACCGACCCCGCGGGCCTCTCGGCGCAGGCCAAGCTCTCGTACATGGTCAACTCGATCAACAACCTGCCCGAAATCAAGGCGCCCAAGGGCCAGACCATCAAGGAAGGCGGCGAGTTCAAGCCCGTCAAGCTCTCCGAAATCGTCTCCGACCCCGACCACGACTTCGGCCGCCTGAAGATCGCCGTGACGGGCAACAAGGCCCTCAAGGTCCGGATCTCCGAAGGCAACCTGGTCGTCGCGACGCCCGACAAGTTCTGGCACGGCGAGGAAACGCTGACCCTGACCGCGACCGACCCCGAAGGCGGCTCGGCCAAGGCCGAAATCCCCTACGTGGTGACCTCGGTCAACAACCCGCCCGAAATCAACGGCCTGAAGGGCCAGACCGTCAAGGAAAAGGCCCCCTTCGCCGTCGTCAAGCTCGAAGGGCTGGTGAAGGACCCCGACCACAAGGCCTCCGAACTGACCTGGGACGTCTCGCTGGCCGGCAAGGGCGCCGCCCCCGCCAAGGGCAAGAAGGGCGCCAAGCCCTCCGCGGCCCCCTGCGACCTGCAGGCCACGCTGACCGACGCGCACGAGCTGAAGGTCGTCGCGCCCGACAAGTTCTGGAACGGCGCCTGCGACCTCACGCTGACCGTCGTCGACCCCGAAGGCGGCAAGGCCTCGGCCACCGTCCCCTACGTCGTGGAATCGGTCAACGACGCCCCCGTCCTCAAGCCCATCGCGGCCCAGACGATCAAGGAAGGCGGCCAGTTCGCGGCCATCGACCTGAACGCCGCCGTCTCCGACCCCGACCACAAGACCTCCGAGCTCAAGTGGAAGGTGGAAGGGCTGAAGAACCTGAAGCACGGCCTCGACGCCAAGACCGGCAAGCTGACCGTGACCGTGCCCGACAAGCAGTGGCACGGCGCCGAGACCCTCAAGCTGACGGTGACCGACCCGATGGGCGCCAAGGCCCAGGCCTCGGTCCTCCTGACCGTGCAGGAAGTGAACGACCCGCCGGTCGTCTCCGACAAGCTGAAGGGCCAGACCGTCAAGGAAAAGCAGGCCTTCGCCCCGATCAAGCTCGACGACTTCGTCACCGACCCCGACAACAAGGCGAACCAGCTGGTCTGGACCGTCTCGGGCGGCAAGGAGCTGAAGGCCACCGTGAGCCCCTCGCGCGTGCTCACCGTGCTCGCCCCCAGCAAGTACTGGAACGGCGGTCCCGAAACCTTCACGCTGACCGTGAAGGACCCCGCCGGCGCCTCCGCGACCGCGAAGCTCGACTTCACGGTCACCTCCGTCAACGACGCGCCCGAGTTCAAGCCCGTCGCCGGCCAGTCGATCAAGGAACGCGGCGCCTTCAAGCCGGTTCCGCTCTCCACGCTGGTCAACGACCCCGACCACAAGAAGTCCGAGCTCAAGTGGGAATTCAAGGTCTCGGGCGACGCCGCCCCGGCCCCCGCTCCCGCCAAGGGCAAGAAGGGCAAGAAGGGCAAGTCCGAAGCGGCTCCCGCCGCCTCCGGCAAGCCCAACCTGAGCGTCTCGCTCGACAAGGACGGCAACGCCGCGATCAAGGTGCCCGATCCCCAGTGGAACGGCAAGCGGACCATCACCTTCACGGTGACCGACCCCGAAGGGGCCAAGGCCTCGCAGAGCGCCGAGTTCGAGGTGGTGTCGGTCAACGACAAGCCCGAGCTCAAGCAGATCGCCGACCAGACCATCGACGAAGGCGGCAAGTTCGCCCCCGTCAAGCTGGCCGACTACGTCTCCGACCCCGACAACGCGTTCGGCCAGCTGAAGTTCTCCTTCGCCGGCCTGAAGGCCCTGAAGGCCGAAGTCGGCAAGGACGGCATGCTGACGGTCTCGACGCCCGACAAGTTCTGGAACGGCTCCGAAACCCTCAAGCTGACCGTCATGGACCCCGACAGCGCCAAGGCCTCGGTGAACGTGAAGTACACCGTCCGCTCCGTCAACAACCCGCCCGTCATCGACCGCAAGAAGCTGAAGGGCCAGAAGGTGATGGAGGACAAGCCCTTCGCCGACATCAAGCTCGACGAAATGGTGGCCGACCCCGACCACAAGACCGCGCTGCTCAAGTGGTCGATCTCCGGCAACAAGAACCTGAAGTTCAACCTGAGCCCCGCCCGCGTGGTCAAGGTGACTCCTCCCAACGGCGAATGGGCCGGCGTCGAAACCGTCCTCCTCACCGTCGTGGACCCCGAAGGGGCCAAGGACACCGCCACGCTCGTCTTCGAGGTGGTCGCCGTGAACGACCCGCCGGTCTTCAAGCCGATCGCCGGCCAGAAGATCAAGGAAGGCGGCAAGTTCTCCGCGATCAAGCTGGACTCCTACGTCTCCGACGCGGACCACAAGAACTCCGAGCTGACGTTCGTCTTCGCGGACCGCGACCTGGCCAAGGAATCCTCCGCCGCTCCCGCGGCTCCCGCCAAGGGCAAGAAGGGCAAGGGCGCCAAGAAGGCCGCCGCGCCCGCCAAGGCGAAGAGCTACTCCAACGGCGAAGTGGTGGGCGGCATCGAGCTCGAGTTCGCCCTGGCCGCCGACCGCTCGGTGACCGTGAAGGCCCCGAACAAGCACTGGTTCGGCAAGCAGGACGTCTGGTTCGTCGCCATCGACCCCGAAGGGGCCAAGGCCTCGACCAAGGTGACGTTCGACGTCGAGGCGGTGAACGACGCCCCCGAAATCGACCGCATCCCCGAACAGAGCGTCCAGGAAGGCGAGAAGTTCCCGACCATCGCGCTCGACGACTACGTCGACGACGTCGACAACGAGAAGTCGCAGCTGAAGTGGTCCCTGGTCCGCGCCGCCAAGGGCGATCCCAAGAAGTCGCTCAACATGAAGATCGACGGCGCCAAGCGCACGCTGACCGTCGCCACTCCCGACAAGGACTGGAACGGCGCCGAAACCGTCTCCCTGGTCGTCAAGGACCCGGGCGGCGCGGCCGACACCGCCAAGGTGACCTTCCGCGTGATGGCCGTCAACGACGCGCCGGTCTTCGCGAAGATCCCCGACCAGACCGTGAAGGGCGCCGAGGACTTCAAGCCCATCGACCTCTCCAAGTTCGCGTCCGACGTCGACAACAACATGCGCCAGCTGGTCTGGGGCAAGAAGGGCGACGCCCAGCTGAAGGTGACGATCGACTACAACGGCAAGGCGACCATCGAAAAGCCCCACCGCAAGTGGGCCGGCAGCGAAACGGTCACCTTCACCGCCAAGGACCCCTCGGGCGCCGTCGGCGAAGCCAAGGTGAAGTTCACCGTGATCGCCGTGAACGACCCGCCCGAAGCGAACAACGACTACTACACCACCGACCAGGACGCGGAGCTGCGCGTGGGCGCCGACAACGGCGTGCTCGCCAACGACTCCGACCCCGACGGCGACAAGCCGAAGACCGCGACGGTGGCGCAGCAGCCCAAGAACGGCACCCTGAAGCTCGCCTCCGACGGCTCCTTCGTCTACACCCCCAAGAAGGGCTACAGCGGCGACGACTTCTTCACCTACAACGCCGTCGACAAGGAAAAGGCCGTCTCCAAGCGTCCCGGCCGCGTCGACATCACCATCTACCCCGGCCTGGGCGACATCCGCTCCACCGCTCCCGCCAAGAGCGACAAGAAGGACGCCAAGGCCGACGAGAAGAAGGACGACAAGAAGAAGGACGCCAAGAAGGATTCCAAGAAGGCCCCCGCCAAGAAGAAGGCGCCCGCGAAGAAGAAGGGCAAGAAGAAGTAAGGCGGAAGGCCAGTAGCTATATTGGGGCGGTGCCGAGCGCATCGCCCCTTCTCTGTCGCCTCTCCGTCGCTCCGATGCTGGACTGGACCGACCGGCACTACCGCGCCTTCGCGCGCCTTCTGACGAAAAGGACGACCCTCTACACCGAAATGGTGGTCGACCAGGCGCTCCTCCGCGGCGACCGCGACCGTTTCCTGCCCCGGAACCCCGAAGACCGCCCCGCGGTGGTCCAGCTGGGCGGATCCGAGCCCGAAGCGCTGGCCGAGGCGGCGAGGATCGCCGAGGAGCGGGGCTACGACCAGATCGGCCTCAACGCCGGCTGCCCCTCCGACCGCGTGCAGTCGGGCAAGATGGGGGCCTGCCTGATGGCGGAGCCGGACCTGGTCGCGCGCTGCGTGGAGGCGATGGTCCGCGCCGTGAAGATCCCCGTCAGCGTGAAGACGCGGATCGGGATCGACGAGTCCGACTCGTACGAGTTCCTCGAGGCCTTCGCGACGCGCGTCATGGCGGCCGGCTGCGACCACCTGGTGGTCCACGCGCGCAAGGCGTGGCTCAAGGGGCTCTCGCCGCGCGAGAACCGCACCGTGCCGCCCCTGCTGCCCGAACGGGTCTACGCGCTCAAGGAGGCCCACCCGGACTGGACCGTGGTCCTCAACGGGGGAGTGGACTCCTGGGAGAAGGCCCTGGCGCACCTGGAGCGGGTGGACGGGGTGATGATCGGCCGCGCGGCCTACGAGAACCTCTGGATGCTCCGCGGCGCGGACGCCGCGGTCTTCGGCGACGCCGAGGGGGCCGCTTCGCTCCCCGCGACCCAGGTCGACGCGGTGCGCGCCTGGTATCCCTACGTGGAGCGCGAGCTGGCCCGCGGCGAACGGCTGAAATGGATGACCCGCCACCTCCTCGGCCTCTTCCGGGGCTGCGACGGGGCGCGCAGGTGGCGCCAGGAGCTCGCCGAGGGCTCCGCCCGCCCCGGCGCCGGGCTCGAAGTCGTGGAGGCGGCGCTGCGCCATGTCGCTTCCTGAGACGGCCCCCGAGGCGGAACCCTCGCTCTTTCCCGAAGTCGGAATCGACTCCCTCCGGTTCGCCGTGGTCGACCTGGAGACCCGGAACGTCTGCGCCGGTCCCGGCGCGGTGATCGAGGTGGGGATCGCGCTGATGGAGCGCGGCGAAATCACCGAGGAGTGGGGCTCGCTGGTCCGCCCCTCCGGCCCGGTCGGGGACTGGGTGTCGAAGCTGACCGGCATCACCGACGAGATGGTGGCCGGCGCGCCGGCGTTCGCGGAGATCGCGCCGAAGGTGGAGGAGATGCTGCGCGGGCGGATCTTCGTCGCCCACAACGTCTCCTTCGACTGGAAGATGATCCGGGGCGAGATGCCCGGGCTTCCCGCCCGCACGCCGCGCCTCTGCACCGTGCGGATGGGCCGCGCCCTCGTTCCCGAGGCGCCGCGCCACTCGCTCGACGTCCTCTGCGCGTTCCTGGGGATCGACCTCGGCCGCCACCACCGCGCGCTCGACGACGCCCGCGCCGCCGCGAAGATCCTGGCCGCGCTGCTGAAGCGCGACGGCGCGGAGAAGTGGACGGCGGCCCAGCTCGCGAAGTTCCGCGCCTGAACCCGGCTCCCTCCGCCCCGCGCCCGTTTTCCGGACAAAATTCAAAAGGGAAAGCCTGACGGCTTCCCCTTTCGAATTCTTTTGAGCGACTGCCCGATTATTCCGCGGCGGCTTCGGCGGCGGGAGCTTCTTCGGCAGGAGCTTCGGCAGGAGCAGCAGCTTCTTCGGCGGCAGGAGCGGCGGCTTCTTCGGCAGGAGCAGCGGCTTCGGCGGCGGGAGCGGCTTCTTCGGCAGGAGCAGCGGCTTCGACGGAAGCGGCGGCGTCCGCGGCAGGAGCGGATTCGGGGGTGGCCTTGGCACCACCGCAGGCAACGACGAGCATCGCAGCAGCGGCAAGGGCGGCAATCTTCATGGTCTTCATACTACTTCCCTCTGGAAAGAGTGGGTTTAAATGGACAGGTTCAATACTAGCAAAGAATATCTATCGCGAAAAGGGAAAACGGGAGAAAAAAATGTGAAAAAAGCGCTTTTTTTCTCCCGGAACGCCGAAAACGGCCTGTTTCGGCTGTCTCGCGGCCGTTCAGGCGTAGAATTTCCCCAGTTCGCCGATCACGTCGGCCACGGGAACCAGCCGGAACTCCTTTTCGGAGCGGAGCTTCCACTCCACGTTGCCGGCGGCCAGCGCCTTGGCGCCCACCGAGACGCGCACGGGCGCGCCCCAGAGGTCGGCGTCCTTGAACTTCACGCCGGGCCGTTCGTCGCGGTCGTCCCACCGCACCTCCCAGCCCGCGGCCTCGAGGTCGTCGTGCAGCTTTCGCGCGGTTTCGAGCACCGCCGGGTCCTGGCCGATCGAGACGATCTCCACCTGGAACGGAGCCACTTCCCTGGGCCAGAGGATGCCGAAGTCGTCGTGGTGCGCCTCGACCACCGAGGCGAGCAGGCGCCCGACGCCGATGCCGTAGCAGCCCATCACGGCGGGCTTGCGGTCGCCGTTCTCGTCCTGGAAGACCGCGCCCATCGACTGCGAGAACTTCGTGCCGAGCTTGAAGATGTTGCCGATCTCGATGCCGCGAGCCGCCTCGAGCTTCTCGCCGCAGTGCGGGCAGGCGCAGCCGGTGTCGGCCTGCGCGAAGTCGCCGAGCTCGCCGTCGAAGTCGCGCTTCCAGTTGCAGTTCTTCAGGTGGAAGCCCGCTTCGTTCGCGCCGGTGACGAGGTT
>CADBQJ010000078.1 GCA_902796785.1 Fibrobacter succinogenes | reverse complement strand
CCCCCAGCAGCTCCGCGGCGATCCACCCCTGCGCGGCGAACGTGTTGGTGGTCGCGCGCAGCTTTTCGTCGTCGCAGTCGCGGCCCGATTCGTCCTGCGTCCCGGGGCCGCCGCGGCCCGGCGACTCCACGCCGTAGCCGACCGTGTAGGAGTCGCCGACGATCTCGATCCGCCGCGCGGCGGGCTTCCGCGCCTCGAGGAGGAGCGCGCCCGGGTCGATCCGGATCCGCCCGGCCTCCACCTGCGAGCCGATGGTCTCGCTCCGCTTGCGGAGGAGGAAGAGGTGCTCGCCGGAGGGCAGCCCCTCGGCGACGCGCACCTCGCGCATCGGCCCGGCCAGGCGCTCGCGCGCGCACTTCCCGTCCACGCAGAGCTCCACGTGGGCGTTCTCCGCGGCGAGCTCCAGCGCGAACGACGTGCCCGTGAAGCGGACCTCGAGGACGATCCCCGGGCGGTCGAAGACCAGCGCGCCCGGGGCGCCGATTCCGTCCTTGGGCCCGGCCACGAGGGCGCGGCCCGTCAGCCGGAGGCAGGGGTTGGCGGCGGGAATCCGCCCGGCCTCGTCGGGTCTGCAGCTCTTTTCGGCGCCGAGGGCGGGCGAGCCCAGCAGCGCGATCGCGGTCAGAACGGCGGAAAGTCGCGCGGTCGTCATGGGGAAACTCCTTGTCCGTTTCCCCCAATCTACCTCCCTTCGCGGCAAAACGGACCTTTCGCGGAACCGAATCCCCCCTTCGGGCATCCCAATATCGTGCAAAGGCTATTTTTTCGGCGTTTCCGCGCCTCGACCGCGAGGGAGCGCCCCTTTTACGACCGGAGTCCGATCTTGAGAACCCGCCCGTCGCATTTCCTCCTTCCGACGCTCCTGTGCGCCGCCCTCGCGGCCGCGGAGCCGCTTTCGCTGGACCGCTGCGTCGACATGGCCGCCGACAACTCCTGGACGATGCGCGAGGCCGCCGTCTCCCTCCGCCAGGCGAAGAGCGACCTGGACGTCGCCCGGGCCGCGCGCGGGCTTTCGGTCTCGGCCAACGCCGGCCACAACGTCTCGCAGCGCCCCTTCGTGCGGAAGGACGTCGGGCAGAACTCCTCCGTGGGGCTGAGCGCGTCGCTCCCCCTCTACTCCGGCGGATCGGTCTCGGCGAACGTCGAGCGGAGCGAGGCGAAGCTCCTCCAGCAGGAGGCGACCGTCGCCGAACTCCGGCGCGAGGTGGCGCTGACCGTGGTCTCGCACTACCTCTCCCATTTCGAATGGCTCGACGAGATCGACTGGCGGACCCGCTCGGTCGAGGCGTGCGAGTCGTCGCTCGACCGCACCCGCGCGCTCTTCGAGGCCGGACAGGCTCTGGAGAGCGACACCCTCCTGGCCGCCGGCTCCTGCGCCACCGACCGCGCCTCGCTGGAATCCGCGCGCGACGGCGCCGACTACGAGCTGCGGATGCTCCGCCAGCTGGTCGGGCTGGACGCCGACGCGCCGCTCGAGCTCGTCCCCGTGGACACCGCCGTCTTCGAGTCGATCTCGCTTCCCGAGGACCTGGAGCGGCTGATCGCCGAGGCGCTGGAGGGATCGCCCCGCGCCCGGGCCGACTCGCTGTCGCTCGCGGCCGCGCAGGCCTCGCTGAAGGCCGCCTCCGCCCGCGTGAAGGTGAACCTCTCCGCCAGCGCCTCCACCGGGATCGACTGGACTCCCGACGACTACGGCGACGAGCTCCGGAACCAGTACGTCCACTCCGTCTCGCTGAGCGTCTCCGTTCCGCTGCTCGACCGCGGCGCCATCTCCGGCGCGGTGGCCACCGCGCGGCTGGGGAAGGAGCAGGCGCTCATCTCCCTCGAACGCGACCGCCGCCAGTTCCGCGACGAGATCGAGGCGCTCTGGCGCTCGCTCCGGCTGAACCTCGCCCGCATGCCCTCGGCCGACCTCTCGCTGCGCGCCGCCGAGCAGAGCTACGCGCACGCGCAGAGCAAGCTCGAGGCGGGCAAGCTCTCCACCTTCGAGCTCCTCCAGGAGAAGAGCTCGCTCGAGCAGGCGCGGCTCGCCCGCCAGCGCGTCCGCTGGTCCGTCCTCTCCGACTCGATGTCGCTGCGCATCCACCTCGGGCAAAGGGAGGCGCTGAAATGAGACGTTCCCTGAAGATCGCGATCCCCCTCTGCGCCGCGGCCGCCGCCGCGGTTCTCGCGCTCCGCCTCGGCTCCGGCTCCGACGGCGAGCCCGTCTGGAAGACCGCCGTCGTCGCGCGCGGCGACGTGGAGAAGCTGGTCACCGCCACGGGCACCGTCGAACCGCTCGAGCAGGTGGAGGTCTCCACCGAGGTCTCGGGCACCATCTCGAAGATCTACGTCGACTTCAACGACAAGGTGAAGAAGGGCCAGCTGATCGCGCAGCTGGACCAGAGCAAGCTCAAGGCCGCGCTCGCCCAGCAGCAGGCCGCCGTCGACGCCGCGAAGAACGAGTACTCCTACCAGAAGAAGCAGCGCGAGCGGACCGCCCTCCTCGTGCAGAAGGGCGCCGCCGGCCAGCAGGAGCTGGAGGACGCCGAATACAGGCTCGAAAACGCCCGCACCTCGCTGGCCCGCGCGCAGACGCAGCTCGACCAGGCGAAGGTCGACCTGCGCAACACCTCCATCCACTCCCCCATCGACGGCGTCGTCCTCGACCGCCAGGTGGAGGAGGGGCAGACCGTGGCCGCCAGCATGAACGCCCCCACGCTCTTCGTCATCGCCCGCAACCTGGAGAAGATGAAGGTGGAGACCTCCGTCGACGAGGCCGACGTGGGCCAGGTGAAGGCCGGCCAGAAGGTCCGCTTCCGCGTGGACGCCTTCCCCGAGCGGCAGTTCGAGGGGGTCCTGAAGATGGTCCGCCTGTCGCCGACGTCCGTGAACAACGTGGTCACCTACACCGTGGAGATCGAGGCGGAGAACCCCGACGGCCTGCTGGTGCCCGGGCTCACCGCGAACGTCGACATCATCGTCGCCGCCGCCTACGGGACGCCGACCGCGCCGGTCGCCGCGGAGCGGTTCCGCATGGCGCCGCTCGCCCGGCCGAAGACGCCTCCGCCTCCGCCGGGTGGGACGAAGGACCGTCCCTCGCCCGAGCAGATCGACTCCGCGCAGGCCGCGGGGACGCTGCTCTGGACGCTCGAGAACGGACAGCCCCGCCCGCGCCGCGTCGTCCTCGGCGTCTCCGACGGCACGCTGACGGAGATCGTCTCCGGTCTCGCCGAAGGCGACACGGTCATCGTCGGCCGGGAGACCGCCGCGCAGACCGCCGTTTCCGGATCGACCGCGAAGAGCCCCTTCATGCCGTCCCCTCCCAAGAACAAGAAGCGCTCCGCGAAATCCGGCCCTCCTCCGCAATAGGCCACGCATGGAACCCTCCGCGCGCCCGGATCCCTCGACGGTCCTGAAGATCGAACGCCTCTGCCGCGACTTCGCGGCGGGCGACGAGGTCGTGCACGCGCTGCGCGACGTCTCGTTCGAGGTGCGCAGGGGCGAATACGTCACCATCATGGGGCCCAGCGGCTCGGGCAAGTCGACGCTGCTGTCGCTGCTCGGCTGCCTGGACGCGCCGACCTCCGGCAGGTACTGGATCGACGGCGAGGAGGTGGGGCGCATGGACCCCGACCGGCTGGCCGCCGTGCGCAACCGCCGCATCGGCTTCGTCTTCCAGTCGTTCAACCTCCTCTCGCGCGTCTCCGCGCTGGAGAACGTGGAGCTCCCCCTCTACTACAACCGCTCCATTCCCGCCCGGCGGCGCCGCGAAATGGCGAAGGCCGCGCTCGACGCCGTGGGGCTCTCCCACCGCGCCTCCCACCGCCCCAACCAGCTCTCCGGCGGGCAGCAGCAGCGCGTCGCCATCGCGCGCGCCCTCGTCGGCGAACCGGCGCTGCTCCTCGCGGACGAGGCCACCGGCAACCTCGACAGCAGGACCTCGCTCGAGATCCTCGCGCTCTTCCGGCGGCTGGAGGAGCAGGGCAAGACGATCGTCTTCGTCACCCACTCGCCCGACGTGGCCCGCTACAGCGCGCGCACCATCCGCCTGCTCGACGGCCGGCTGCAGGAGGACGCCCCCGTGGCCGACCGCGCCTTCGTGGAGGAGATCCCGTGAGCGCGCTCGACCTCTTCCGCACCGCGCTCGAGGCGCTCGACCGCAACCGCATGCGGACGCTCCTCTCCGTCCTCGGCATCGTCATCGGCATCGCCTCGGTGGTCTCGATGCTGGCCATCGGCGAGGGCTCCAAGGAGAGCATCCGCTCGCAGATCGCCGGCATGGGGACCAACATGGTCACCATCATGCCCAACCGCAACGCCCGCAGCGGCGCCAAGCTGGACCGCTCCGCGCAGGAGGTGCTCGAGGAGGCCGACGTCGAGATCCTCCGCGAGCGCGCGACCCTGCTGCGCTGGGTCTCTCCCTACCTGCAGTCCAGCGGGCAGTGGATCAACGGCGCGAACAACTGGCCCGCGCAGATCCAGGGCGTCTCGCCCGACTACCTCTCCATCCGCGGCCTCTCCGTGGCGTCGGGGCGCAACTTCACCGAAAGCGAGACGGCCTCGCGGAGCAAGGTCTGCCTGCTGGGGAAGACCGTGGCCGACAACCTCTTCCCCGACGGGACGGACCCGGTGGGCAAGTGGGTGCGCTTCAACAAGCGGCCGATGCTGGTCGTGGGGGTCCTCGCGCCCAAGGGGACCAACGGCTTCGGGCAGGACCAGGACGACATCGTGCTCGCGCCGTGGACCACGGTGCAGCGCCGCATCCTCTCCACCACCTCCATCCGGAACATCCAGGCCAGCGTGGCCGACGAGAACCGGGTGGACGAGGCGATCGAGGAGGCGACCGGGCTGCTGATGGAACGGCGCCGCGGAAAGACCGCCTCCGACGAGGAGCCCTTCGTCATCCGCTCGCAGAAGGAGATGCTCGACATGATGGGCTCCACCGCCCAGACGCTCTCCTTCGTGCTGACCGCCGTCGCCGCGCTCTCGCTGCTGGTCGGCGGCATCGGCATCATGAACATCATGCTCGTCTCGGTGACCGAGCGCATCCGCGAGATCGGGCTGCGCATGGCCATCGGCGCCCGGCAGCGCGACATCCTCGCGCAGTTCCTGCTGGAGTCGGTGCTCGTCTCGCTGATCGGCGGACTGGCCGGCATCCTCGTCGGGCTCGGCGCCAGCGCGGTCGTCTCCCTCGGGCTCAAGTGGCCCGTCTCGGTCACGCCCGCCTCGGTCGTCCTCTCCTTCTGCGTCTGCGCGGGCACCGGCGTCGTCTTCGGCTGGCTTCCCGCGCGCAAGGCCTCCCGCCTCGACCCCATCGCCGCGCTGCGAAGGGAATGAATTAGGGATCAGGGATCAGGGATCAGGGATTAGTGCGGATAATCCGCTGCGCGTAGATTGAAGAAAGGGCCCCGGAGAGGGGGTCCTTTTTGTTTGACATTTATCTATATTGTAGGTGAACTGCAGGGACGTGAAAGCGCAATGGAGATTTCATGTCCAACAACAAGCCTCGCGTCAT
>CADBQJ010000077.1 GCA_902796785.1 Fibrobacter succinogenes | reverse complement strand
TACGCCAAGCGCAAAAAGCAGTGGGACGCCGACCTCGAGGCGAAGATCGGCCCGCAGATCAACCCGCTGCTCGAGCGCCACGCCCAGCTGGTCGAGGCCGAACAGACCATCTGGAAGAACCGCGCCGGCCTGACGGGCAACCTCGAGCTCCGCTCCGTGCCCAAGGGGGCCGAAGTGTGGGCCGGCGGCGACTCGCTGGGGCTCACCCCGCTCAAGCTGAAGGAGATCCCGCCCGAAAACGTCGAGTACGTCTTCAAGCTGCAGGGATACCAGCCCTTCCACTACATCGCCGCGCCCGTTCCCGGCAAGTCGATCGACCGCACCGTCGAGCTGATCGAGAACACCATCTACCCGCAGACCAGCGAGATCAACCTCTCCGAGCTGCTGCTGCGCAACACCGACGACATCAACGAGTACGAACGCCGCCTGACGGTGGTGGCCGCGCGCAAGGAGCGCGTGCAGCAGGAGTACATCGACGTGCGCGACGAGTTCCGCCGCAACTATCCCGCGCTCGAGCCCAAGGGCGAGTACGAAACGGCCCGCGAGTACAAGAAGCGCGTGAACGACTACAACGACGAGCTGCAGGAGAAGCAGAGCGAGCTGGACAACCGCCACAAGCAGTACGTGGAGAAGCTCGACAAGGCCGCCAAGATCCTCAAGGACTACATCGTGGCCGCCCAGGCCACCCTGCTCGACGTCGAGGTGCCCGCCCACCTGGTGACGGTGGACCGCTACGACCCCGACAAGAAGCAGTTCGGCGTCTTCGCGGAATACGACCGCGGCCAGCACCGCTTCCGCCTGCGCGGCGGCGTGCAGATGCCCATCGACAGCGCCAAGAAGGTGCAGTGGGATCCCGAAGGCGTCCGGCTGACGGTCCACTACTACAACCTGGCCTTCGAACAGGGCGGCTTCACCTGGTATCCCGCCTACCAGGGCGCCACCATCGTCAACAAGGGGATCTCCTACAAGGTGGAGGGCAAGTTCCTCCTTCCCAGCGAGATGAAGGCCGACCCCGGCTACGCGCGCCTCGCCGCCCGCCAGGATTCGCTCTCCACCGGCAAGCTCAAGCCCCAGGGGCTCGACGCCACCGACCTCAAGACGCCGATGAACCCCATCGCGGCGCTGACCCCCAAGAACTGGAAGATCCCCGTGGGCGCGGCCCTGCTGGCCCTCGGCGCGGCCGGGATCGTCTACGGGATCGTGCAGAACGCCGCCGTGGACGACGCCGCCGACATCGACCCCTTCGCGCCCCCCTCCAAGTACAAGAAGGCGAAGGACGACGTGGATTCGCACAAGACCCAGCGCATGATCGGCTACATCGTCGGCGGCGCGGGCCTGCTGGGCGGCACCCTGGTCTTTGTCTTCTAGGAGTCCGAAGATGAACGGAATGCGATTTGCCATGAAATGCGCCGCCGCCGCGATCGCCGCGGCCACGGCGATCCTCGCCTGCTCCGATCCCGAGATCGACCACTACTCCAACCCCGACAGCGACGTCTACCTCGACAGGCTCCTCGGGATCGAGGGGGCGGTCGAGAACGCCGACTCCATCCTCTTCGCGATGGCGAAGGAGAAGGGCTGCTCCGTCGAAAACGACTCCGGCGAGACGGTCGCCTGCTACAACAAGCGCGACACCGCCGCCACGGTCGACTGCATGCGCGAATGGCTCTCCGCGAACAGGGACTCGCTCCTCGAGGCCAACGCCCCCTCCTCCTCCTCGAAGTCCGGGAAGAGCTCGAAGACCCAGCTCTCCTCCTCCGGCCACGTCTGCGACCCCGAAATCGAGGACTGCAGCTGCGACCCCGACGAGGAGGAATGCGACGACGTCAGCTCCTCCGCGGCCGCCTCCTCCGACTCCGGGAGCGACTACGACTGCGAAACCCTCGTCGAATGGTCGAAGGGGGTCAAGCCCTCGATGTACGACGACGGGCTGGCCGTCTACGAGGTCGAGGGGGTGCAGCTCGTCTTCCGCTGCGTGGAGGAATCGATTTGCGCCAACGTGACCCCCGGCACGAACAAGTCCGTCTGGCTGGAAGTCGGCAACTGCCGTTAGAAACCCCCTTCCGTTGCCTATCTTTCGACTCCATGACAAGGAGTCCTCGATGGCGGACTGGAACAACGTCATTGGGCTGGAAGTCCACGTCCAGCTGAAGACCAAGACCAAACTCTTCTGCTCCTGCGAAGTGGAGCCGGGCGCGCGCCCCAACAGCCACGTCTGCCCGGTCTGCCTGGGGATGCCCGGCGCGCTCCCGACGGTCAACGAGCAGGCGCTGGAGTACGCCATCCGCCTCGGCCTCGCCCTCCACTGCGAAATCGACCCGCGCCCCATGTGGACGCGCAAGAACTACTTCTACCCCGACCTCCCCAAGGGCTACCAGATCACCCAGACCGGCGGCCTGCCCTACTACGACCATCCCGTCTGCAAGAACGGCTGGCTCGACATCGAACTGGAGGACGGGACCACGCGGCGCATCGGCATCACCCGCATCCACATGGAGGAGGACGCCGGCAAGCTGATCCACGACATGTCGCCGAACGAATCGCACTTCGACGCCAACCGCTGCGGCACGCCGCTCTGCGAGATCGTCAGCGAGCCCGACATCCGCACCGCCAAGGAGGCGGTGGCCTACCTGACCAAGCTCAAGCAGATCGTGGAGTACACGGGCGTGGGCGACGCCGACATGGAGAAGGGCAACCTGCGCTGCGACGCGAACATCTCGATCCGTCCGGGCGAGGACGCCCCCTTCGGCACCCGCGCGGAGATCAAGAACCTGAACAGCTTCACCCACCTCGAGAAGGCCGTGGAGGCCGAGCGCGAGCTGCAGATCGTCACGCTGGAGTCCGGCGGGACGGTGGAGCAGTGCACCAAGCGCTACGACGTGGCCAACAACCGCACCGTGGTCATCCGCTCCAAGGAGGACGCGCACGACTACCGCTACTTCCCCGAGCCCGACCTGCCGCGCCTGACGGTGACGGACGAGCTGGTGGAACGCGTCCGCGCCACGCTGCCCGAGCTGCCCGAGGACCGTCGCCGGCGCTTCGCCGACCAGCTGGGGCTGACCGCCTACGACGCGCAGGTGCTCTGCGCCGAAAAGCCCGTGGCCGACTGGTTCGAGGCCGCCGCGGCCGCTTCGCCGAACCCGAAGCTCGTCGCGAACTGGATGATGACCGAAGTGCTGCGCGAGGCCCGGACGGGCGAGGGCGGCGCGACCATCCCCGCGTCGCGGGGGCTGCCGAACCTGAAGTTCTCGCCCGAGCAGCTGGGCGAGCTGGTCGGCCTCATCGAGAAGGGGACCATCTCCGGCAAGATCGCCAAGACCGTCTTCTCCGAAATGGTCGCCACCGGGAATTCCCCCGCGAAGATCGTGGAGGAGAAGGGGCTGGTGCAGGTGAGCGACGTCGGCGCCATCACCGAGGCCGTCCGCAAGGTGGTGGAGGCCAATCCGGCGCAGCTCGAGGCCCTCAAGGCCGGCAACGCCAAGCTCCGCGGCTTCTTCGTGGGGCAGGTGATGAAGGCGATGGCGGGGAAGGGCAACCCCGCGCTGATCAACAAGGCGCTCGACTCCTTCCTCTCGTAGGCGTCCCGTGCGGAGCGACCGTCCCTTCCCCCTCCGTTCCGCCGCCGTCCTGGCGCTGGCGCTGCTCTGCGCCGGCCCGCTCCACGCGAAGAAGGAGATCGACTTCAGCCCGCTGGCCGTCGGCTCCGCGCAGGACTCCATCTCGCAGGTGGGCGCCTGGGCCGAGGAGGAGAAGGCCGCCGAGGCGGCCGAGACGGGCTCCGGGGACGGCCTGGCGACGGAGAGCGAGCGCGAGCCCGCGAAGTACGTCAAGCGCGACTTCGACCACCGCGAGCAGGTGGTCGTCGGCAGCGTCATCATGACCTGCATCGCGCTGATGATGGTGACGATGAACAACTACAATCCCAAGTAGAATGGACCTCCCCTCGCGCATCCTCCGGTTCGACGAACTGGATTCCACGCAGGAGTGGGCGCGGGCGCACCTGGATTCGCTGCCCGAATGCGCCGCGGTGACCGCCGCGCGCCAGACCGCGGGGCACGGCCGCCGCGGCCGCCCCTGGATCGCCGGCGACGGCGGGCTCTTCTTCACGCTGGTCTTCCCCGCGCGGGTTCCGCCCGCCGCCCGCCCGCAGTACGCGCAGGTGGCGGCCATCGCCCTGGCGCGCGGCCTTCGCGCCCGCCACGGCGTCCAGGCGGCGCTGAAGTGGCCGAACGACATCCTGGTGGCGGGCGCGAAGCTCTGCGGCACGCTGCTCGACGCCGCCGGCGCCGGTGAACGGCTGCTCCTGGGGGTCGGCATGAACGTCCTGGGGGCGCCGGCGGCGGTCGACCGTCCGGTCTGCGCCCTGGCCGACTTCCTGGAAAGGCCGCCCTCGCCCGAAGAGCTCCTCGACGAGGCGCTCGACTGGATCGCGGAGGCCTTCTCGCGCTTCGAGCGCGAGGGGATGGCCCCGTTCGCGGCCGATTTCCGGAGCTTCGACGCGCTGGCCGGGACCCGCCGGCTGCTCCGCACGGGCGAAGGGACGCTGGAGGGCGTCGTGGAGGGGGTCGACGATTCCGGCGCGCTGCTCTTCCGGCCCGACGGCGGCGAGCTCCGCGCCGTCTGGAGCGGCGAAATCCTGATCTGACCTTCCGGGGCTAGTCCTTCTCGGACTTCTCGGCCTTTTCGCCTTCGCCGCGGACGAAGACCAGCGCGCGCACGATGCGCAGGCCGTCCATCTTCAGCACGCGGGCCTGGATCGGGCCGACCGTCACGCGCGAGCCCTTGCGCGGCATGGCGCCGAGCTTGGCCTGAATCAGGCCGCCCAGCGTCTCCACGTCCAGCTCCTCCTCGGCCCGTTCGGCGAGGATCTTCACGTGGAGCTCCTCCTCCAGGTCCTCCAGCGAGATCATCGGGTCCACCTGGTAGACGCCGGGGCGCAGCTCCTCCACGCGCGGCGCGGAGAGGTCCTTCTCGTCGTAGATCTCGCCGACGATCTCCTCGAGGATGTCCTCGATCGAGACGAGCCCGCTGGTGCCGCCGAACTCGTCGACGACGACGGCCATGTGGTTGCGGGTGTGGCGCATTTCGCGCAGCAGGTCGACCACGGGCTTGCTCTCGGGCACGAAGAGCGCCGGGCGCAGCATCTCGCGGAGGGCGAAGGGCCTGGGGGAGTCCGACCGCAGGCAGTCCATCATGTCCTTGGCGTTGAGCACGCCGATGATGTTGTCGATCGACTCGTCGTAGACGGGAATCCGCGAGCGCTTGTTCTCGCAGAGCTCCTTCATCGTGTCGTCCAGCGTGGAGGAGACGGGGAGCGCGTCGATGTCGATGCGCGGGGTCATCACCTCCACGGCCGTGGTGTCGCCGATCTCGAAGAGGTTGCGGATCATCTGCTTCTCGTCCTCTTCGAGCGCCCCCTCGTCGGCCGGGTCCGCCTCGTCGGCCAGCTTGCGCCGCTCCTCCTCGGAGAGGAAGTCCATCGTCCCCTCGTCGGCCTTCTTCCCCTCGTTCCGCCTGGCGACGAGAACGGCCACGCACCCGAGCGCGACGACCAGCGCCACGGAGAGGATGGTGATGACGGCGAGCAGGGTCTGGTGGTCTGAGGGGGACACGGGGGCTCCTTAGGGCTTGGCGTAGAGGTCTCGGTTCAGGTAGCTCTCCTCCAGAGCGCGCATCTCGCGGCGCTCGGCGGGGCGCATGTGGTCGTGGCCGCAGAGGTGCAGCAGTCCGTGGACCGTCACCCGCTCCAGCTCCTGGCGCGCCGTGTCGCCGTATTCCGGCGCCTGGCGCTCCACCTGGGGCAGCGAGACGTAGATCTCGCCCAGCTGCGGCTCCTCGAAAAGGGAGTTTTCGTCCGTCTCCCAGGGGAAGGAGAGGACGTCGGTGGTCTTGTCGAGCCCGCGAAAGGAGTTGTTGAGCGAGCGGACGGTGGCGTCGCCGCAGAAGACGACGTGGACCTCGCCCGGCTTTCCCTCGCTCCGGAGCACCGAGAGCGCCAGGGCGCGCAGCGAGGCGAGCCCTTTTGGACGCGCGACCGCGCCGTCGTCGAAGAAGACGACCGGTCCGGCTTTGGATTCGCTTCGGCGGCTTTTTCCGCTATTCGGCCGTGGCAACGTCTTCGCCTTCGGCGTTCGGATACCATTCCTGCAGCACGTCGATGACCTGCCTGGCCTGGACCGCGCTGGAAATGTTGAACTTGCTGCGCCGCTTGTATTCCCCGCCGCTTTTCTGGTAGCGGTTGATGACCACTTTCGGCTCGCCGTATTCGCCGGTCTGCTTGTTCATGTCCGCGTAGCGGAACATGACGGTCGCCCAGGCGCCCTTGCTGAGGACGCGCCGGTCGAGCTGCTTGCAGAGAAGGTTCCCCTCTTCGTCGCGAAAATCGACACTCAGTTCGTTGACGTCGGATGCCACGGTTCCCCCGGCGATGGTGGTACGGTCTGAAGCGAATATAACTATTTTCTTTGAGGTGTCACCCCAACCCTTCCCGGGGAGGTCCGGCTATGCTGGCCAAGTCGCTTCCGGTTCCGAAAATCGCCCTTTTGGCCCTCCTGGCGTTCGTTTTCGCCTCCGCCGCCTCGGCGGCCCCCAAGGAGCGGACCGCCGTCGCCGACGCCGTCCTCGGCCAGGTGGAGATCTCCAAGCCGCCGGCCAACAAGTGGAAGAAGGTGAAGACCGGCGCCAAGATCACCCACAAGGACCGCATCCGCACCTTCGCGGGCGCCCGGCTGGACATCCGGTTCCCCGACGGCTCCACCCTCGCGGTGGAGGAAAACTCCGTCCTGGGCATGAACGAACTGCTCGAGGAGAACGGCAACACCCGCAGCACGGTCCGCGTCGACAAGGGGACGGTCCTCTTCAGCATCCGCAAGCTGACCACGGCGCAGTCCAGCTTCGAGTTCGAGACCTCCACCGCGACGGCCGCCATCCGCGGCACCGAAGGCGGCGTGGCGGTCTCCGACGGCGGCCAGCACGGCGGCAAGACCGTTCCTCCCGCCGCGGCCTTCATGCTCAAGAACGGGGCGCTGCGGATCAAGCACGGCGACCGCGTCAACATGATCGGCCCCAACCAGCTCTTCCTCCTGCCCCAGGGCGCCGAAGGGCAGTCCTTCTCCTTCGCCGACGGCACCGACGCGAGCGACCTGCTGACCCGCGTCCTCCGCGGCGACTCCGCCGCCTACCGCGCCCTGTCGAGGATCCAGGGCTCCGCCACGCTGATCGTCGTCTCCCCGACGGCCAACTCCGTCCTCGCTTCCGCGAAGGCCGAGATCGAAGGGCTCGTCCTCGACACCGCCGTCAAGGCGGTCCGGGTGAACGGCGCCGCGGCGACGCTCGAAGGAGGGAAGTGGAAGGCGTCGGCGACTCTGAAGGCCGGCGACGCCAAGGTCTCCGTCCAGGCGCTCGGCGCGGGGAACAAGGTGCTCGAGGAGATCGGCTGGCCCCTGTCGTTCAAGGGCGGCGCCGCCGCGGCGGACACTTCCGCCGGCGCGGTTTCGGGCCTGCCCGCGCAGGTCGAGGTCAAGGAGGGCCGCGCGACGGTCTCCGGCTCGGCCCCCTCCATGGCCGGACGCGGCGCGGTCCTCTCCGTCGGCACCGCTTCCGGCTCCGCCGCCGTCGCCGCCGACGGGAGCTTCTCGGTCTCCGTCCCGGTGAGCGAGGCGAACCGCAACTGGCAGGTCGAGTCCGCGCAGCTGCGGATCGGGGACTCCGGCGCCGAGATCGTCGTCTCGATCCCGCTCGTCGTCGACAGGGCCGACCCCGCGGTCAACGACCGCCGTCCGCTGGTCGGCGTCCAGCAGCTGAAAGACGGGAAGCTCCTGGTCTCGGTCTCCGGCAACGCGGGCGACCGGGCCGAGGTGGCGCTCCGCGAAGCCGGTTCCGCCGGCGTGCCGCTCTCCACGGCCGTCGTCGACGGCAACTCCACCGTGCGCTTCACGCCCCTCAACGCCACGCACGACTACGTCGTCGAGGTCACCGACCTCTCCGGCAAGAGCGTCTCCGCGCAGCTCCGCAACGTCGAATACTGGCCCTGGACCAAGCCCGGGGTCGTCCTGACGAGCTCCGGCGGCGCCGGCGCGGGGCGCGTGCCGCCGCTTCCGCCGGGAATCGACCGCGAGCTGATGACCACGGTGCGCGTCCAGCTGCGCGGCCTGCCCGACAACGACTACCGCGCGATCTCGAAGATCACCGTGACCGCCGCGGGCGGCTCGAAGCAGGTGCTGACCGAATCCAAGATCGACGGCGTCAACATCGACGTGGAGGTGCCGGTCCGCTCTTCCGGCAAGACGACCGTCACCGTGAAGGTCGAGCCCAAGAACGGCCGCCCGGTCACCCAGTCGCTGACGATCGACCGCTCCGCGGGCGGACGGCAGCAACACCCGAACGAACCGAACGACCGTCGATAAGGGAGGAAAAGGCGGATGAAAACGGCGAATCGCGTTCTACGGCTCTTCGGGGCGCTCCTTCTCTCCGGCGCGCCGCTCCTGGCCCAGACTCCGCTCTCCAGCCCGATGCTGGCGGGGACGCTGAAGCTTTCCGAAAGCCCCTACGTCGTCGACGGCCCGAGAAGGGTGCCCGACGGGGCGACCCTCGAGATCGAGGCCGGCGTCGAGATCCTGATGATCGGGCAGGGGAGCGGCATCGAGGTCCGCGGGACGCTCGAAGTCGCGGGCACGGCCGAAAAGCCGGTCGTCTTCCGCTCCGCGGTCGACCCCTCCGTCCCCGGCGCCTGGAAGGGAATCGAGTTCGCCGAGTCCTCGCGCGGCGACCTGCGGTGGCTGCAGGTGCGGCACGCCCGGCGCGCCGTCCTGGCCGACGGCGCCGAGGTCTGGCTCCGCAACGTCCGCCTTTCCGAATCGGCCGAGGCCGCCGTCTACGCCAACGGCTCGAAGGTCCGCCTCTCCGACTGCGAGATCGGCGAAGGATCCCCCTCCGCCACCGCCGTGGTCGCCGTCAACGGCAGCGACGTGGAGATCCAGCGCGGCAAGGTCTCCGGCGCCCGCACCGGGATCGCCGCCACGGGCTACTCCTCCGTGGCGCTTCTCGACGCCTTCGTGGAGAAGAACGAACTGGGCCTCCTCCTGGTCGACTCCGTCAGCGTGGACTTCTCCGGGGCCCGCGTGGCCGACAACACGACCGGCGTCTCCAGCAACTTCGACGTGCGGGCCAAGCTGACCGGCCTGGCCGCCGCGCTTGGGCTCTACGGCGACGAGGAGGTCATCGGCTATCCTCCCGAAGTGCGCGACAACTACCGCGACTGGACGCAGACGCCCGGCCCCGCGGGACGGCAGCTCTTCGCCTCGCAGAACCCGCCGGCGGGCACCGACCGGATCCTGGTGCGCCCCGCGGGCTACTCCGGCGGCGTCCACAGCGAGGAGCTCGTGCTCCCCGGAACCGACTTCTTCGGCAGCGTGACGCTGGGCTTCGAATACCACGGCGTCCGCACGGACAAGAACGAAACCGGCGCGCCCGTCGTCGTGGGCGCGGACACGGTCCTGCCCGGCGACCGCTATCCCAACCGCCACTACGTCGGCGGCTTCCGCCCCTACCTCTCCTACTACTCGCAGGCCCGCTTCGGCACCGAACGGGTGCTCGAGACGCAGGCCTTCGTCGCCTGGGACGACTGGGCCGACTGGACCACGAAGCCGGTGACGCTTTCGTGGGAATCGCCCCAGAACCACCTCCGCCTGGGCCACTTCGTCGAAAACGGCGCGGACCTCGTGGTGAGCGGGCTCCCGCTCCTGGGCGCGCGCTACGTCTTCAACACTCCGACGGCCGGCCGCACCCGTCCCTTCCTCACCGTCCAGGCGGTGGCCGGCGAAGTCCGCTCCCCGCTCTCCGAAGGCGACCGCGACCCCGACATCTTCGGCGAGGTGATCCTCCCCGGCGGCGCCCGGGCGCAGGAGCTCTTCCTCCTGGGCCGCCTGGCCGTCTCGCCCTTCTGGGGCATCGAAGTGGCCGCCGGCGCCATGCGCGACTGGGACCGCCGCGAGGACCCCTACCTGCGCGACGAGATCAGCTCCAGGAGCGTCCTCGAGGAGGATCCCGTGGACGCGCTGGGCTTCTTCGGCGAACTCTCCTGGCGTTCCCCGGGCGGCGAATTCGAGGCCCGCGCCACGCTGGTCCACTCCTCCGCCGACAGCTCCCAGCGCTCCTGGAGCCTGGCCGTGGAGCGCTGGCTCGACGAGAACAACGTCTTCGTGGAGGCCGACACGCTGCGCTCGCTGCTGCTGCGCAAGAACGCGATCGGCGTCGCGCAGCTGGAACGGGCCCTCCCGCCGCGCCTGGGCAAGAGCGGGCGCCAGGTGCTCGACGAGCTGCGTTCCCTCTCCTCCGACATCCGCGACAGCCTGACGAAGAACTACGTGGGCGGGATCGACCTCACCCCCACGGGCGACAACTTCGCCGGCGCGATCGACGTCTCCTGGCGCCACGCCAAGAGCGCCGTGGAGTTCGGCTGCCGCTACCTGGGCCGCAACTTCGTCTCGCCCGGGTCGCCCAACCTGGTCTCCAACAGCCGCGAATACACGGTGCGCCTGGCGCAGGGCGTCTCGTACTGGTGGGACGTGGAGGCGAACGCCGCCCTGACGGTCGAGGACGCCTCCGCGCACGCCTCGCACCTCAACTTCTTCGGCTTCGGCGAAGGTTCGCTCCTCGGCGTCGACTCCGACCCCGAGGCGCTCGAGCGCCTGGGCGAGCGCCGGACGCGCCCCCGCCTGGTCCTCGACGTGGACCTCTCCAACCGCTGGACGATCCCCGGCGGCTTCGAGCTCCGCCTGGGCTACGACTACGGCGTCCGCCGGCGCCGCACCGCCCGCACGCTGCAGAAGAACGTCTCCTCCGACGCCGGCGTCTTCGCCGACCCCTTCTTCGCGAGCGCCTCGAGCGACGCGGACGTCTTCTACTACAACAGCGGCGCCTACAAGGTCGACAGCGCCCGCTGGAGCGCCTACGACGCCCTGCCCGACACGCTCGGCCGCGGCTTCGTCCAGAAGCTCGTCTCCCACCGGCTCTCGGCCAACCTCTCCTGGACCCGCTCCTGGCTCACCCTCTCGGGCGGGACGGAGCTGCGCTGGGACCTGGACGAATCGGAATTCGACCACTACTCCTTCGAAAAGTCCGACTGGAAGCTCGCCGACACCACCTGGAGCAAGATGGGCCACCTCTACGGGCAGAACGACGCCTTCATCGCCTCGTTCCCGCTGGAGTTCCGCGCGCGGACCAAGCGGTTCGACAACCGCCTGCGGCTGCAGTGGACCTCGCGCGACTACGCCGACCTGGAGCGCGCCGAATCCGAATGGTCCCTCATGGAGTCGTTCGAATGGCGGGCGATTCCGGGACGGCTGTCGATCCTCCCCGAGCTGGGCTGGCGCTACCGCAGCGTCGACGAGCTCGAGACGGTCGGCGGGAAGACGCGCAAGACCGAATACGCGGAGGAGTACACCGACTTCTACGCCTCGCTCGGCTCGCGCTACGCGATCACACCGCGCTGGCACGTCGCCCTCGCCGCGCGCTGGGACCTGATCGACCGCAGCGAAACGCCCGAGGAGAACGTCACCGACCTCTCCTCGGACTTCAACGTCACCTACGAGTTCTAGCGGAGCCCCGATGGCCCTCTTCCTCCTCACGCTCGCCCTGCTGCTCGCCGCCTTCGCGCTCATCGGCGTGAAGACGCTCGTCTCGGGGAAGCCCTTCCGGCGCGAAAGCTCGCACGGCCGCGCCGACGAGGACGGGCCGACGGCGAAGAGCTGCTCGGGCGCCTGCGCCGCCTGCGAGACCGCCTGCGACGCCGGACGGGGTCCGGCTTCCTGATTCCGCGGACGCGAACG
>CADBQJ010000076.1 GCA_902796785.1 Fibrobacter succinogenes | reverse complement strand
CTGTCGCACTGAATGCACCAGTGGACATCGGTATTCCTTTTGTCCTGGCACCCAGCAGCATAGCTGCCCTGGGGGTTGTTCTTGGCGATCAACTGCGGCTTCTTGTACGCGGCCTTTTTCTGTTCCTTCATCTTCGTTTCCTCTTTCTCTCCTGGTTCAACGAAAGGCCCGTCGGCGAGAGAACCCGATTGGCCTTTTTCCGTTTCGCGGAAGCGACACTTCCGCGAAAAATTTTGGCCGAACCGGGGCCATTTCGCCATTTGCGGACAATGTGGGAATTCAGGCCGGTTTCGCCGGTCTCCGGAAGAAATGGACACTTTCCGTGCGAAAAATCGGGGAAATCGGAATTCTGTCGCGATTTCGGCGTTCGGTGTGTAGATTTATCGAGAGTCGCGGAAGTGTCGCTTCCGCGATTTTCCGTTAAAATCGACGTTTTTAAGCAGATTTTCCGTCCCTTCCGCGTTCCCGTTTGTTAGGTTGAAACCCCGCATTTCATCACTACAAAAAAAACGAGGAACGACCATGGTTTTCGAAACCGCCTTTTGGCATTGGTTCTCCGCCCGCCGGCCGGAATGGAAGGCCGCCACGCAGGCCAAATACCGCTCCGTCGCGAACCTGTCCATTCTCCCCTTCTGGGGCGGGAAAGAGGTGCGCGACGTCACGCAGGGGCAGATCGACCTCTTTCGCTCCAAATTGGGCGAGCGGCATCTCTCCTCCTCCAGCGAATCGCTGGCGCTGATCCTGCTGAAGAAGTTTCTCCGCGAGAGCGACCGCGTCCCGAAAAGATGCGCGTCGCTCCGCATCAAGGGGCCGCTGGTGGTCCACCGGGAGCGGGCCATGCTCGCGCGCGACGAAGAGAGAATGCTGATATCGGCGCTTCGGCGCCGATTGTCGTATAGCACCGTCTCCTTCGGCATTCTCCTGGCGATGATGACCGGGCTTCGCATCGGGGAGCTCTGCGCGCTGCGCACCGGGGACTTCGACCTCGCGACGGGAACTTTCCGCGTCCGCAGGACCTTTCACCGCGTGCAGCGAACCGATTCTCCGCCGGGCGCGCCGCGGACCGCGCTGCTGGAGGAACGCCCCAAGACGCCCTGTTCCGTCCGGACGATTCCCGTCCCGGACGTCCTCCGCGCCCGTTACTCGATGCTCTACGGCGGGAACCCGGATCTTTTGATCCTCACGGGGAACGGGGACCACATGGAACCCCGGGCGCTTCAGCACCGCTTCCGCTCCTTCCTGGAGGACAACGGACTGCGCCGCGTCTGCTTCCACTCGCTCAGGCACGCCTTCGCGACGAGGGCCGTCGAACACGGGGTCGACCTCAAGTCGCTGAGCGAGGTGCTCGGCCACTCGAAGGTGCAGACGACCGCCTCGGTCTACGTCCATCCCTCGATGGAGCTCAAGCGGCTCTGGATGGAGCGTCTCTCCCTCTCGATCTCGCAATCGGAAGATTTACGCGTTTTTCGCCAGTAGCCGATTCGCCTTCGCCTTCCCGCGCCTTCTTTCCAGCAGGAGGCCGATCCCGACCAGGACCGTCGCCGCGCCCAGGAGCACCAGGAGGGCGCAGAGGTGCGGGTCGAGGTCGCCCGGCGCGGTCTCGAAGCGCGCGGCCCGGAGGGCGGCCAGGATGCCGTGGCGGGGCGGGAAGAGGGCCCCGACGGCGCGCACCGCGGGCGACATGGCCTGGATCGGCCACGAGAAGCCGTTGGCGAAGATGAAGGGGAAGCTGGAGGCCGCCACGAGGAAGACGCCGAATTCGGGCCGCGGAACGCGCCGGAGGACCATGACGCCGATCAGCCAGGTCGCGGCCATGTAGAGGTAGATCCAGAACGGGGCGAAGGGGGAAGGGGCCGGCGCGTAGCGCGCGTAGAGCGGCCAGACGGCGACGTGCAGCAGCGTGAACCAGACCGGGAAGACCCAGGTGCGCCGCAGCGCCTCGGAGAGCCGCCGGCCCGCGGCGCAGACGGCCACGCCGACCAGCATCAGCTGGTGGAGGATCAGCATGATCAGCGGCATCGTCAGGCAGCCGCCGTAGGTGTCGTACCGGTCGCCGACGGTCCAGTCGACCAGCGTCACGCGCGGGAGCGTCGAGGGGAGGCGGTCGGCGCTCCACTTCTGCACCGCGGAGGTCAGGAACTTCGTCGCCTCGCCGGTGATGTAGAAGCGCCTCGTGTCGAAGAAGGCGCGGAGCTGCGTCGGGCGCCGGTTCGCCATGTTCTCCTCCAGCCCGCGGGGGATCTCGATCCAGCCGACGGCCTCCTCGCGCTCCACGAGGTCGCGGGCCGCCTCGGGCGAATGCTCCAGCCGGACGCTCCAGCCCGGGAGCGCGGACATCGTCCGGACGAGGTCGCGGCTCTCCGCGCTTCCGTCATGGTCGGCCACGGCGACGCGGATGTCGCGGATCAGGCGCGGGCTGTACATCGCCCCGTAGATGGTGGGATAGACGACGGGGCCGGCGAAGAGGACGAGGAGCACCGCGCCGTTGGCCAGGTGCGCGAGCGAGGGCGGGATCCGCGACGGGCGCGAGACGCGCGCGGACGTCCGTTCCCGCTTGAACGCGGCGATCTTCGGCAGGAGAAGGAGGCGGAAGAGCGCGAGGAGGAGGATCCAGGCCGCGAGGATCGCGACGCCGGAGAGGCACCACCGCCCGAACTGCCCCCAGCGCGCCATCTTCAGCGCCTGCGTGAGCGGGACGAGTTCGGCGATCTTCGCCATCGCGGGGGGCATCGCCTCCAGCGGGAAGGTCCAGCCGCTGAGCGCGAACGAGGTCGTGCCCCAGAAGGCGGAGAGCATGCCGGCCTGCGAGCGGTTCTCGGG
>CADBQJ010000075.1 GCA_902796785.1 Fibrobacter succinogenes | reverse complement strand
TCGATGGAACGGCGGAAACTGCTGATTTCGAGACTTTTAATCGCCCACAGCCCTTATAGGACGGGGGCTGGCGGCGAAATCAGGTCTCCTTTTGACACTTAAATGCGGTTGACCCCCTCGCCAGGTCTCCTTTTGACACTTAAGCCCTGATCCCTAATCCCTGATCCCTAAGACCTAATCCCTACTTCTTCTCCACGATCTCTATCAGCTCGTCGGCCATCGCCTCGACCAGGTAGAGCAGCTCCTGCAGCCGGGCGTTGCGCCACTGGGCGGCGTAGCGGCGGGTCCACTCCTCGGAGATGCGGGCGCGGTCGGTCTGCCCCTTTTCGCCCTGGTACCAGATCTCCTTGTTGATTTCGTTGATCTGGTCGGCCATCTCCGTCGCGGGGGAGACGCTCTTGGACTCCTCGATCAGCGTGCCGATGGTTTCGACGATGCGCACGCGGCGGTCGACCACTTCGGGGAGCTCGTTCACGGTCTGGACGATCTCGTCCTTGTGGCGGAGGACGAACTCCCGCAGATTCGCCTTCAGACGGTCGAATTCGCCCCGTTCGAGCTTTTCGGCGAGCACGCGGTGCGAATAAAAGACCGTGGTGACGGGTTCCGGGGGGAGTTCTTCGAAAGTCGCTTCGGTCTGGGGATTCTTGCTCATGGCGGTTAATCTATACCCCGAAACGGGGCGGTGTTGTAAAATCGTCCACATCCTTGTTTCCGGTCCACTGCCCGGGGCGGGTCTCGAACCCGCACTCCCTTTCGGAAAGGGGATTTTAAGTCCCCAGCGTCTACCGGTTCCGCCACCCGGGCTTTCGGGCGAAAAATAGGATTTATGGGATTTGCGCCCCTTTCGCGCCGGACGCTCTATTTTTGGGGCATGACCCGCCGTCTCCGGACACCGCTGCTCGCCCTTCTGCTCGCCGCCGGCGCGCTTTTCGCCGATTCGGGGGAAAAAGCGGGGGACGACGGCTTCTACAGCCACTCCCTGGGGACGCGCGGCATCTGGACCCCGAGCGGGCTCCACGCCACCCTCTCCGGCGGCCGTTTCTCGCGCTCCGAGTGCGACGGCGCCTTCAGCCAGGCCGGAGTCGACCTCGCCTACATGTACCGCCCCTGGCTTGCCGGCCACGGCGAGGCGACCATCAGCGGCGGGCTCGACGACGACGGCAACACCTACGCCTTCAACCGCTTCGCCTTCGCCGCGGACTTCTTCAAGACGCGCCGCACGTGGATTGTCTACGGCGGCCCCGTCGTCAGCGTCAACCAGGGAAACGACTGGGTCTGGGACGTGGAAAACGAGGCCACGCAGAGCGGCAGCTGCGTGGACCTGGGCGAGGGGAGCGCGGGCGTCGGCCTGGAGGTCGGGGCCGCCTTCCGGCTCAGCCGCTTCTTCGAACTCTCCTTCTTCGCGCTGGCCGAGGAGAACTACCCCCTGGACTTCCACCTCCAGCTGGCCACCGCCTTCGCCTGGGAGCTGACCGCCTCCGCCCCGTCGCTGCGCGGCACGGTGAGCGCCGTCTGGCTCTTCGGCGGCGTGGAGTGGGCCTGGCGGCGCGACGGGGGCGAAGGGGGCCCGACGCTCGGGGCCTCGATCGGCTTCTGAGAGGGCCGAAAATCCCGAAACCGCGTTTTTGGCGCGAAAACGGCTCAAAAAAATCTTTTCGGGACCGTGGAATCGGGAACGAACCGCGAAGTTTGCATTATATTTACGGATGAACTCAGACAGGAGGTCTTCTGTGATGAAGCGTTTGTTCGCGATGGGCGCGGTCCTGGCACTCGCGCTGTCCGCATGTTCCGACGGCGCCGACGGCGGCGTGGGTCCCGCGGGTGACGACGGCAAGGCCGGCAAGAACGGCAAGTCGTGCAAGTTCAAGTCGGTCGACGACGGCGCCGCGTACGAAATCCAGTGCCCCAACGACACCGTGACCATTCGGAACGGCAAGGACGGCAAGGACGGCGAGCCCTGCTACACCAAGCTCAGCAAGGACAAGACGACCTACGACCTGGTCTGCGACGGCAAGACGCTCGCGACCATCGGCACCAAGGACTACCTGATGCAGGCCGCCCCGAAGGCCGGCCGCCTGGTCGCCGACGGCAAGATCTACAACACGCTGACCTTCGCCGGCACCACCGTGATGGCGCAGAACCTCGATTACGAGGTCTCGCCCGACACCGGCAGCGTCTGCCCGCCCGTGGCCAAGGGCGGGTGCGACACGCTCGGACGCCACTACAGCTGGGCCACGGCCGTCGGCCTCGACACCAGCTACGACAAGAAGAGCGCGGCGGACACCCTCGCCAAGCTGGGACTGCCGATCCGCGGCGTCTGCCCCGAAGGGTGGCACCTCCCCACCCGCTACGAAATGACCACCTTCGCGCAGCAGCTGGCCGCCTACGCCTCCGGCCTTCCCGAAGCCGTCGACGAATGCCTGGCGCAGATGCTCGCCGACACGCTCTGGACCTCGCTCGGCGGCAACGGCAGCCCGATCTGCTCCGGCAAGCCCGACAACCAGCTCGGCATGTCCATCAGGCCCTCCGGCTACACCCAGGGAACGATCTTCCAGGGCGGGTATTTCAACGCCTGGCTGGCCGACGAATCCGGCCCGACCTACGCCTATGTCCTGAGCCTGAACCGCAAGCTGACCGTCCTCTCCGGATACGACAAGAGCTACAAGCGCTCCGTCCGCTGCTTCAAGGACGACGGCGCCATCGACGCAACCTTCATCCCCGCACGGTAGAAAGATGAAACAGCTGACGAAACTTTTCGGTTTGACGGTTGCCTGTTCCGCTCTGCTCGTCCTGGGCTGCTCCGGCGAGGACGGCGTCGCCGGCCCCAAGGGCGAACCCGGCCAGGACGGCGCCGACGGCAAGGACTGCACCATCTACAGCACCGGCGAAGCCGACTACCAGGTCTGCGGCAAGGACACCGTGGAGATCCCCGCCGTCCGCGACGGCCAGCGCGGCGCGAACTGCTCTTCCAAGTGGGACGACAAGAAGTCGGCCTACGTGGTCACCTGCGGCAAGGAGAGCGGCAAGATCGTCATCGAGGGCGCCTTCCTCGACAAGCGCGACGGCAACATCTACCCCACGGCCAAGGTGGGGAACTTCACCTGGATGGCCGCCGACCTCCGGTTCGACACGCTCGACGGCACCGGCAGCCGTTGCCATGTGAACGACTCCACCTGCGCCAAGGGGCGTCTCTACAACTGGCAGACGGCCATGCGGCTCGACTCCGCGATCTACTCGAAGGTCTTCGCGAAGGATTCCAACGTCCTCGACACGGTGACGCTCAAGGGGGCGATCGACTCCACCGTTTCGCAGGTGACGGTGCTCCACCGGGGCATCTGCCCCGAAGGGTGGCACGTTCCGACGCGGGCGGAGGCCGATGATCTGCTCGACCACGCCGACAAGTACGTCGTTCCCACCTATCGCACGGACTACAACACCGACTACGCGGTGGCCCGCGCCATGGCTGCGCGCGACGAAGGCGGCGAAGACCTCTTCGGCCTCTCTCTGCGCTACTCCGGCTATTGCGATGATGGCGGATACTGCGACGGATACGGCGAGTCCACCTATCTCCGCCTTGTGGACGAATACAGCGCGACCAACGTGTACGTGATCAGCTACAGTTATTACGATGTCTACGTCAGTTACGAAGACAAGGACCAGTATTACGAAGCGATGCGCTGCGTGATGAACTACGACCGGAATCCGCTGTACTAGGAGGCGCGACGATGAAGACGATGAATCGCATTTGCCTTTTGACGATGGCCGCTCTCTCCGGCGCGATCCTCTTCGGCTGCTCCGGCGAAGACGGCGCCACCGGCGCCGCCGGCGATCCCGGCGCGAACGGTGCCCCCGGCGCGGATTGCGCGGTCTACGAAGCCGACGGCGGCTACAACCTCGTCTGCGGCAAGGACACCACCTATCTCGCCGAAGGAGCCGACGGCAAGGACGGCACGGGCTGCACGGTCAAGACCGCCGCCTCCGGGGAGCATTCGGTGGTCTGCGGCGGCAAGGAAGTGGGCGAAATCCCGACGATTTCCTATCCGTACAAGGCCGACACGGGCAAGATGACCGACACCCGCACCGACGAACTGAACCCCAAAAAGATCACCTACAAGACGGTCACCATCGGGAAGAAGGTCTGGATGGCGGAAAACCTCCGCTGGAAGGTGCCCGGCGCGATGGCGCTGAACAACGACACCACCAACATCCCCCGCTACGGCTATCTCTACGAGTGGCATGCGGCGATGGGGCTGGACACCGCCTACAGGCACCTCTCGGCGGCCGACTCCGGTAAGATCGACGCGAAGCACCGCGGCATCTGCCCCAAGGGGTGGCACATTCCCGACACCGCCGAGTGGCGCGCCCTGAACGATTTCGCCCTGGCGGAATCGGGCAACATCTACGGACTCCTGGCGGCCGACAGCGTTGGGCACGACGAACTGGCCGGCGATGTCGACCACGTCGGGATCCAGGATTGGTACGGTTTCGGCACGGACCGCTATGGTCTCCATCTGGTCGGCAGCGAATACGCCTCGGCCCACGATTCAGACCCCGATGGATATCGTCTGGAAGCATTCTTCTGGCTGCCCAGCGAGAGTTCGCCCGCCAACGGGCAGGTCTTCCGGTTCATGTGCTATGAAGGCGGTCCCGGCGAGTGCTATTCCGAAGAAGAGGCGTGGACGAAGGATTCTTACTACATGTCCGTCCGCTGCGTGCAGGACTAGTTTAGGTCTTAGGTCTCAGGGATCAGGTCTTAGTGCGGAATATCGCGCTGCGCGCCTGACGAGAAAAAAGAAAGGCTCCCTCGCGGGAGCCCTTTCTTCTATTCTTCTATTCAAGCGCGAAGCGGATTATCGCACTGAGACCTGAGACCTGACCGCTAACCGCTAATTTCCAG
This sequence comes from Fibrobacter succinogenes, assembly GCA_902796785.1. Classification (GTDB taxonomy): domain Bacteria; phylum Fibrobacterota; class Fibrobacteria; order Fibrobacterales; family CADBQJ01; genus CADBQJ01. The sequence continues at coordinate 1,660 of CADBQJ010000075.1, read as the reverse complement.
CACGAGCCCCTTCAGGTACTCCCCTTCGGGGTGGAAGAGGTTGACCGGGTGGTCGGGGCCCTGGTGCAGCACGTGGAGGATGCGGGCCTCGCGCCCGGCCTGCGCCGCGGCCGAGAAGACCGCCTCGCGGAAGAGCTCCGGCGAAACCAGCTGCGAGCAGGAGAAGGTGAAGAGGATCCCGCCGGGCGCGATGTTGCGGATGGCGGCGCGGTTGATGCGGCGGTAGCCCTTCAGCGCGTTCTCCACCGACTCGCGGTGCTTGGCGAAGGCCGGCGGGTCGAGCACGATGGTCTCGTAGCGCATCGGCGCCGCCTGGAAGAAGTCGAACGCGTCCTGGCAGAAGACGCGGTGCGCGGCCGCGTCGCCGTAGTTCAGCCGGACGTTCTCCTCGAGCGCGGCCGCGGCCACGGCGGAGATCTCCACGCTGTCGACCGAGGTCGCGCCGCCGTCGAGGGCGTAGACCGAGAAGCCGCCCGTGTAGGCGAAGACGTTGCAGACCGCGCGGTTCTCGCAGTAGCGCCCGAGCAGCGCGCGGTTGTCGCGCTGGTCGAGGAAGAAGCCGGTCTTCTGGCCCTGGGCGAAGTCCACGCGGAACTTCAGGCCGTTCTCCAGGATGTCGACGGGGCCGCTCTTCCCGAAGAGGAACCCTTCGCGGATTCCCTCGTCGCCGCGCAGGTGGATGCCCTGCTCGGTCTGCGCGTAGATCGCGCGGACTTCGGCGCCGACGCCCTTGAGCGCCGCGAGGAGCGCCTCGGCGATCGTCTTCTGCTGCCGGAACATCCCCAGGCTGTGGAACTGCACCACGACCACGCCGGCGTACCAGTCGGCCACCAGCCCGGGCAGGCGGTCGCCCTCGCCGTGGACCAGGCGGCAGGCGTTCGTCTCCGCGCCGCGGACCAGCCCGAGCGCGTCGCGCAGCCGCACGGCCTCGGAGATCCGCTTCTCCCAGAAGGCGGGCTTTTCGGGCTCCTCGTCGGGGCGGAAGGCCAGCGCGCGGCAGCGGATCGAGCCGGTGCGCTGGTAGTGGCCGCGCGCCAGGAACCCGCCCTTCGCGTCGAGCACGTCCACCACGTCGCCGTCGATCGGCAGCCCGACGACTTCGTCGACGGCGCCGGAGAAGAGCCAGAGGTGGCGGCGGAGCAGGGAGCGTTCCTTGCCCGGTTTCAGTCGAAGCGCAGCCCGTTCCATTCCGTCCTCACACGTTGAAGAGGAAGTTCATGATGTCGCCGTCCTGGACGACGTAGTCCTTGCCTTCGGTGCGGAGCAGGCCGGCGTCGCGCGCCTTGTTCCAGCCGCCGCACTTGACGAAGTCCTCGTAGGAGACCGTCTCGGCGCGGATGAAGCCGCGCTCGAAGTCGGTGTGGATGGCGCCCGCGGCGCGCGGGGCCTTGTCGCCCACGTCGATCGTCCAGGCCTTCACCTCCTTTTCGCCGGCGGTGAAGTAGGTCATCTTGCCCAGCAGGCGGAACCCGGTCCGCACGATCTTGTTCAGACCCGGCTCGTCGAGCCCCAGGTCCTTCAGGAAGGCGTCGCGGTCCTCGGGCTCCATCTCCGCCAGCTCGGCCTCGATCTTCCCGCAGATGACCACCACGTCGCCGCCGTGCTCGGCCGCGTAGGCGCGCAGCTTCTCCACGTGGGCGTTGCCCGTGGCGGCCTCGCT
>CADBQJ010000074.1 GCA_902796785.1 Fibrobacter succinogenes | reverse complement strand
CGTACACCCGTAGGGATTTGAACCCCAAACCTTCTGATCCGTAGTCAGATGCTCTATCCAATTGAGCTACGGGTGCGTGCGGCCAATTATACGAAAATCGGCCCGCCCGTGCAAGGGGCGCGGACCGATTATTCGAACAACTTGCGCAGACTGTCGAGCTTGAGCCGGTTTTTCTCGTCGCCGGGCTCGAAATTGTCCAGGCTCAGCGCCACGAAGGTGATCGATTCGTTGTTGTGGACGGTGCGGACGAACTCGCTGGTGCTGAAACCGGGCACCTGGAGGTCCATCACCACCATCTGGAACTCGTCTTCCTCCAGGGCGACTTCGGCCTCCTCGTCGTCCTCGGCCTCCTGCAGCGTGGCGTTGGGCATCAGCTCGGCGGCGATGGCGGCCATCAGCTTGCGGCGCTCCTCGTCGGGCTCCACGATCAGCACGTGGCGTTCGCCCTTGAAGGCCGGCTCGATGCTTCCGGAGGGGATCGGCGCCTCGTCGGCGGCGGAGTCGTCCTCGCCGTCGTCTTCCGGCGGGAAGCCCTCTTCGTCGGCGGATTCGGCCTCTTCGACGGTGGTCTGCTCTTCCTGTTCGGGCTCGGCCGGGGCGGTCTTCTTCTTGGTCATGTCAACTCCTGGACGTTCGTCCAACGGGACAATTTAGCACGATGGGGCGTTTTCCGTCAGCGGGGACCAGAGAAGCGCCTCGATTTCCTCGATCCGGCTCGGGATGCCGGCGGAGAGGTCCTCGCAGCCCGACTCGGTCAGCAGAAGGTCGTTTTCGATCCGGATGCCGATCTTCCGGCGGTAGAGCGCCCCGTCGATCTCCATTTCGAAGGAGCCGTAGAGGCCGGGTTCGTTCGAGATCGTCATCCCCGGCCGCAGCTCCTCGTCCATGTAGAGGCGGAAGGGGTCGCCGTCGTGGACCGTCTCGCCGATCAGGTGGCTGACGCCGTGCGGGCGGGCCGTGGAGCCGTCCTTCCGGTCGTAGGGGCGCTCGGCGCGTCCGCCGAGGTCGAAGAAGCGCTCCTTCAGCAGTTTCTCGAGATGCGCCCAGGTCTCCGCGTCGAGCTCGCGGAGCTTTCGGCCGGGGGCCACGCGCGAACGGTGGAACTCCTGCGCGTCGAGCACGACGCCGTAGAGGATCCGCTGGAGCGGGTCGAACTTGCCGCCGACGGGGACGGTGCGCGTGACGTCGGACGACTGCGAGCCCCACCGGGCGCCGAAGTCGACCAGCAGCAGGTCGCGGCGGTCGAGCGGGGCGTCGTTGCGCACGTAGTGGAGGACGCAGGCGTTGGCGCCTCCGGCCGCGATGGTCGGGAAGGCCAGCCCCCACGGGGTGCGGCGGAGCATGGAGTGCTCCAGCGAGCGGAAGGCCTCGTTCTCGTCCGCGAAGGAGGCGACGCGGGGAAGCCATTCCGCGAAGGCCTCGCGCGCGATCTCCTGCGCGCGGCGGGCGGCGCGGAGCTGCGGTTCGTCGAGCGCGACGCGCTGCGCCAGGCATTCCGGCGCGACGGAGCGGGGCTTCAGGCCGCGCGCCGCCAGCTTTTCGGAAAGGTCGAAGAGGTCGTCGCGCAGCTCGTTCCTCGCGCCGCCGCTCCCCTTTCCGTATTGATGAAAATAGAAGCCGACCTCGGAGCGGGACTTCGCGAGGCGGTCGAGGAAGGCGGGCAGCTCGGCCGCGGGCAGCTGGCGCCCGATTCCGGTGAGCGCCGCCAGCGCCTCGTCGGGCTTCGCGGGAGAGGCGGGGTCGGAGCAGTCCATCCCGAAGGCGAGCCCGTTCCAGAACTCGCGGTCGAGGTCGCGCGCGGGGACGAAGAGCGTCTCGCGCTCCCCTTCCGGCGCGGTCGGGTCGAGGAAGAGGGCGAAGCCGGGCTGGTTGATCCCGGTCAGGTAGACCATCTCGGGGTCCTGCGCCTGGCCGCGCGGGGCGGACCACCAGGAGAACTCGGCTCCCGGTTCGCGCTCGGGCCCCTGGACCAGCGTCGGGAGCGGAAGGCGCGCGAGCAGGGCGCCGCGCCGCGCGCGCAGGATTCCGGCGCTCTTCCCGTCGAATTCGCCCCCCGGGGGGATGAAGACCTGGGAATAGGCCTCGAGCACCCGCTCCTCCTCCGGACTAACGGAGCTTCCAGCGCATGTAGGGAAGCTCGGAGGCCAGCTTGGCGGCCCTTTCCGCGCCGTCGAGCAGCTGCGACTGGGCGTTCCACGAACCGTCGAGGAACTGGCCGCGCGACCCGTCCTTGATCTGCAGGCGGAGCACCGGCTGGTAGTCGCCGAGCTTCACCAGGCGGTCGACCACGCTGACGAAGAGCGGCTTTTCGGGGTTCTTCTCCACGAAGTCGAGGATCTTCTCGGCGGTGGCGTGGTCGGCGACGAAGCAGGGGATCCCCAGCGCGACGCAGTTGCCCTGGAAGATCTCGCTGAAGCTCTCGGCGATGATGCAGCGGACGCCCCAGCGCTTGAGGCTCTGGGGGGCGTGCTCGCGCGAGGAGCCGCAGCCGAAGTTCTTGTTGGAGACCAGCACCGAGCCGCCGCGGTAGCGCTCGTCGCGGAAGGGGTGGACTTCGCCGCGCGACTTCATGTCGGCGATGTCGTCCTCGAAGGCGTGTTCGCCCAGCCCCTCGAAGGTGACGCACTTCAGGAAGCGCGCCGGGATGATGCGGTCGGTGTCGATGTCGTCCCCGCGGAGCGGAACGCCGCGGCCCAGCACTTCTTCGATTTTCTGTCCAGCCATTTGTCCTGTCTCCCTTGTTCTAGAGCATGGTCCGCACGTCGACGATCTTCCCGGCGAGGGCGGCCGCGGCGGCCATGATCGGGCTGACCAGCAGCGTGCGCCCCGTGGGCGAGCCCTGGCGGCCCTTGAAGTTGCGGTTGGAGGTGGAGGCGCAGATCTGGCGCCCGGAGAGCTTGTCGGGGTTCATCGCCAGGCACATGGAGCAGCCGGCCTGGCGCCATTCGAAGCCCGCGTCGGCGAAGACCTTGTCGAGGCCTTCCGCCTCGGCCGCCTTCTGCACCTTCTGCGAGCCGGGGACGGCCAGCGCGCGCACGCCGGGGGCGACGCGCTTCCCCTTCACGATTTCGGCCGCGGCCCGGAGGTCGCCCAGGCGGCCGTTCGTGCACGAGCCGATGAAGACGACTTCGACCGGGGTCCCCTCGATCTTCTGGCCCGGCTTGAACGACATGTATTCGTAGGCCTCGCCGACGACCATGCGGTCGGCTTCGGCGAACGATTCGACCTCGGGCAGCGTTTCGTCCACGCCCACGGACTGCGCCGGGGTGATGCCCCAGGTGACCACGGGCGAGAGCTTCGAGCAGTCGATCGTCACGACGTCGTCGTATTCGGCGTCGGGGTCGCTGGCCATGGAGGACCAGTACTCGACGGCCTCGTCCCAGTCCGCGCCCTTGGGGGCGTAGGGCTTGTCCTTCAGGAAGGCGTAGGTGGTCTCGTCGGGGTTGACGTAGCCGCAGCGGGCGCCGCCTTCGATGGCGAGGTTGCAGAGCGTCATGCGCTCCTCCATCGTCATGGCGTCGACCGCGGGGCCGGCGAACTCGTAGGCGTAGCCCACGCCGCCGTTCACGCCCAGGCGGTGGATGTAGGTCAGCGCGAGGTCCTTGGCGGTCACGCCCTTCGGGACCTTGCCCTCGAAGACGATCTTGCGGACCTTCAGCTCGCTCATGGCGAGGGTGCCGGTGGCCAGCACGTCGGCGACCTGCGAGGTGCCGATGCCGAAGGCCAGGCAGCCGAAGGCGCCGTGGGTGGCGGTGTGCGAGTCGCCGCAGGCCAGCGTCATGCCGGGCTGGGTGAGCCCCTCCTCGGGGGCGACGACGTGGATCACGCCCTGTTCGCCGTTTTCGGGCGAGAAGAAGCGGAAGCCGAACTCCTTCGCGTTCCGTTCGATGTGGGAGAGCATCTCCTCGGCGACCGGGTCGGCGAGCGGGCGCTTGCGGGCGTCGACGGTGGTGGGGATGATGTGGTCCACCGTGGCGAAGGTCCGTTCGGGGTAGGCGACCTTGAGCCCCTGCTCGCGCAGCATGGCGAACGCCTGGGGGGAGGTCACTTCGTGCAGAAGGTGCATGCCGATGAAGAGCTGGTGCTGGCCGCTGGGGAGCACGCCCGCCGAATGGCGTTCGAAGACCTTCTTGTAGAGACTTTTGCCCATCTGAAAACTCCTTGGATTGCGGGCCGAAATCTAGGAAAATTGGTTACTTTGGGGGTCATGGACATCACTCCTCCCCTTTCCCCCCTCTCGCACCCCGAAATCCGCGAGATCGCCATCGTCGGGGGCACCCACGGCAACGAGCGCTCCGGCGTGGAGCTGGTGCGCCTGTGGGAAAAACGGCCCGAACTGCTCCGCCGCCCCGGCCTGAACGTCACGACCACCCTGGGCAACCCCCGCGCCTGCGAGGCGAACCGCCGCTACCTGGAGCGCGACCTGAACCGCTGCTTCGCCCCCGAGGTGCTCGACGCCCCCTCCAGCGGCGTGCTGGAGGAGGACCGCGCCCGCGAGCTGAACGCGCTGATCGGCCCCCGCGGCTCCGACCGCATGCCCGACCTCTGCCTCGACCTCCACAACACCTCGTCGAACATGGGGCTGACGATCATCTTCAACGTGCTCGACCACTTCGTCGAGAAGCTCGTGGCCCATCTGGCGGCCAACGAGCCCAAGGCCCGGCTCTACTACCAGCCCGTGGATCCGACCACCAGCGAGTTCCTCCCCTCCCTGGGGCGGCACGACCTCACCATCGAGGCCGGCCCGCAGCACCACGGCACGCTCTGCGCCGACCTCCACTCCCGCATGGAGGCGATGACCTACGAGATGCTCGACTTCTGCGCGGCCTGGAACCGCCCGGACTTCAAGGAGCCGCCGCCCCGCGAGCTGGAGCTCTTCGTGGACTGGAAGAACATCGACTACCCGCGCGACGAAAATGGCCGGATCGCCGCCATGATCCACCCCGGCGTGGACGGCATGGACTACTGCGAGCTGCCCCCCGGGGCGCCGCTTTTCCTCGATTTCGACGGCAGAATCGTCTGGAATCCCGAAACGGAGCCCGCCTGGCCCCTCTTCGTCAACGAGCAGGCCTACTACGAGAAGGGAATCGCCATGACGCTCACGCGCAGGACCGTCGTGCAGTGGTAGTGCACGCCCGTGCAGTCCCTTGCCCCGCTTGCTAAATTTAGGGGCGTGAAAATCAACGACAATTACTGCGTCCGGGACGCCGAATACGTCCTGGAGTGCTACCCCCGGTTCGGCGACGTCACCATGCGCGCCTGGAGCAGCGCCGACGAATGCCTGGTGGAGGCCGTCCCCTCCACCCCGAAGTCGCAGAAAATCCTGATCGTCAACGACGTCTTCGGCGCGCTGACCATCCCCTTCCACGACCAGCAGACCACCGTCCTGGTCGACTCCTACCTCTCCGAAACCGCCATCAAGCGCAACATGCGCCTCAACGGCATCCCCGAGGACCGCGTCGCCTTCGCCTCGTCGGTCGCCGAGCTCGAGGGCAAGTTCGACGTGCTGCTCATGGGGGTGAACCCCTCCCGCGCCATGCTGGAGTACGAGCTGCACCACGTGCGCAACGCCCTCTCCCCCAAGTGCAAGATCTACGCCGCGGTGATGGCCAAGAACGTCGACTCCTCGCTCTACACCATCTTCCAGCGCACCCTCGGCCCCACCATCGTGATGCCGACCTCGCCCAAGACCCGGCTCTTCGAGATCGAGCTCGACCTCGAGACCCGCACCGCCAACTTCGACATCCGCTACAGCTGCTACAAGAGCGTGGTGGCCGACGTCGAGATCGAAGTGGCCTCCGGCCCGGGCGTCTTCTCGGCCGACCACCTCGACACCGGCGCCCGCCTGCTGCTCGAGCAGCTCCCCCGCCAGATGGACGCCGAGGCCCCGATCGCCGTGGGCGACCTGGGCTGCGGCGCGGGCGCGCTCGGCCTGGTGGCCCTCTCGCTGAACCCCAACGCCACGGCCATCATGGTCGACGAGTCGCGCATGGCGCTCGTCTCGGCCAAGGAGACCTTCTCGCGCAACGGCGTCGACCTCTCCCGCGCCCGGTTCCGCCTGGCCAACGGCTGGGACGGCACCAAGGCCGACTCGCTCGACCTGGTGCTCTGCAACATGCCGGGCGACATCGACGCCTCGCACTCCCCCCGCCTGGCGCTCCAGTTCCTCCGCCAGACGCTCAAGGTCCTCAAGCCGGGCGGCCGGTTCCTCTTCGCGGCGCGCGAAGACCTGCCGATCATGAAGCAGGTCCGCGAACTCTTCCCCGCCCCGGTCGTCCTCGTCCGCGACGAAGGGAACATCGTGGTGCTGGCGACCAAGCCCGCGCGATGACGCGCCGCGCGCTTCCCCTCCTTTTCGCCTTCGCCGGACTCCTCCCGGCCGCCGAGCCCTGGTCGCCCTTCGACCGGATCGGCTACCCCACCAGCTCGTTCGCCGAAAACCGCGGCAGCCGCTACCACGCGGGCGTGGACCTGGGCACCGAGATGGAGCAGGGCTGGCCGGTCAAGGCCCCCGAGGACGGCTGGATCGTCCAGGTGCGCGTGGGCCCCTTCTTCTACGGCAAGAACCTCCTCTTCGAGGGCGTTTCGGGCGAGCGCTACCTCTTCGCCCACCTCTGCGGCTTCCCCGGGCCCGTCTCGAAGCGGGTCTTCGCCGCCATGGAGAAGGCCGAACTGGCGAAGTGCGACCTGCAGTGGTCCGGCGACGAGCGCATCCCCGCGAAGAAGGGCGAGGTCGTCGCCTTCGCCGGAAAGACGGGCATCGGCAACCCCCACCTCCACGTCGAGCGCCGCGACGCCGACGGCCATGCCCTCTCCCCCGTGGAGATCGGCCTGATCGCCCCCGACTCCATCGCCCCGCAAATTCTCGCCGTGGCCGCGCTGAAGGAGGGCGTTCCCCTCTCCGTCGCCGTCCCCGGGCCCGACGGCGTCGAAATCGCGATTCCCGCCAGGGGGGCGACGCTCGCGGCCAAGATCGTCGACTACTCCCGCGACCCGCGCGAGAACCCCATGTCGGCCACCGAAGTGACCCTGCGGTGCAAGGGGGGCAAGGGGACGCTCCTCCACTCCAAGCGCTACGGGCGGCTGACCTTCGGGAAGATGGGCCACGTCTTCCAGGACCTCCTCTGGGCCCGCGAGGGCGAAGAGGCCGGCGACTGGCACGCCCTGACCCCCTGGCCGGCGAACCCCAAGGAGTCGCCGAAGGGTTCCGGCGACCCGAACCTCTGCCTGGAGAAGGGAAAGGACCGCGGCGAAGCGGTTCTCCGCGCGGTCGACATGAGCGGGCGCGCGACCGAACTGGCGATCCGCCTGACCCGCGCGAAGGAGCCCGTCCGCGCGGCCGTCGCCGGCGGCTGGGCGGAGAACCAGCCCGGCCCCGTCTTCACCTTCCTGGCGCAGCCCTTCGTCCTGGACGGCGGCGACACCTCCCGGCCGGCCCTCCCCCTGAGCGAGGCGAACCTTCCCGAAGGGGCGGCGATGCGCCGCGTCGGCCGCGCCGGCGGCGACCTCCGGCTCGAGTCCGGAACCTGGACGGTCGAGATCCCCGTGGCCAAGGGGCTCTGGGAACGGACCGCGGCCGCGGTCCCCGGGCGCGACTCCACCGGCGAGTACCTCGAGCTCCACCCCAAGGGGCTCGCGCTCCGGAGCGGCAAGCGGATCCGGATCTGCGCCGCGCTTCCCGTCGACGCGCGGTCGGCGGACCGTCCCGAAAAGGGATGGGGAATCTTCTGGAGGAGCGAGAGCGCCCGCGAGTGGAACGCCTTCTCCGCGCTCGCGCCGCAGGGCGGCAAGGACGGCGAAGGCCGCTTCTGCGCCACCGTGGACGAGATGCGCGACGTCGCCCTGCGGCGCGACACGATCCCGCCGGTCCTCGACTCCCTCCGCGTCGACACGCTCTGGCTCGACGGACGGCCCGAACCGGCCCTCTCGATCCACGTGGACGAGCGGGGCGGCGCGGGCTTCGGGGGCGCGGCCAACTTCGGCGCCCGGCAGGACGGCAAGTGGGTCTATTCCGAATACAACATGACCGACCGCCGGCTGCGCCTCCCGCGCGCCCGGCTCCTCTCGCCGGACGGCGAAATCCGCGTGCGCGTGGCCGACGATTTCGGGAACGCGGCCGAACGCCTCCTCTCTCCGGACGATTTTACGCGACAATCCCCCCCTTCGCATATTGCAAACTCCCCGTGATTTGTCTACCTTTGTGCGCGCTACTCGGGTTGTAGCTCAGTCTGGTAGAGTACCTGAATGGGGTTCAGGTGGTCGGAGGTTCGAATCCTCTCAACCCGATCGGAAAAGGCCCGCGGAAACGCGGGCCTTTTTCTTTTTTCATCAACCGCGTAGCGGATATTACGCACTAATCCCTGATCCCTAGTCCCTGATCCCTAGTTTCATCGCGCCGGCGACGCCGTCGAACCGGACGAGGTAGACGCCGTTCGGGAGCTGGCCGCGGATGGCGTCGCGCACCTGTTCGGCGGAGCTCCATTCGCCTTCGGGCAGCGACAGCAGCGCCCGTCCGGTGATGCCGTAGACGGTCGCGGCCGTGCGGAACCCGGGCAGCGCGAAGGCCTTGTCGCCGATGCCGGTCGAGCCGCTGGAGGAGATCTCTTCGGAAGAGGAGGAGCTCGTCGGGACGATCTTCTCGAACGCGACGTCCATCAGCGTGTCGTAGGGCCAGGCTTCGACGAGGTAGACGTTCCAGGTGTTTTCGGATTCGGCCACCTCGACCGCGCGGTCGCAGGGCCAGCCCGCGGGAATCACCCAGTCGCCGGCGGCCCATTCGCCGCCCTGCGAGACGTAGTTGTTCTCCTGGTGGCCGGCGAGCCCGGCCTTGCCCTTGCGCGCGTTGAAGCGGCCGGCGAGCGGAACCGTCGCGCATTCGGTCTGCGAGATCGACGAACTCGAGGAGGAGCTGAAGCTCGAGCTGCTCGACGACGAGCTGGAACTCGAGGAGCTGGAGCTGGGGGCGACGCTGGAGCCCGGATTGGCTCCGAAGGTCACCTTCTCGAACTCGAACCGGATGTAGTCGCGGCCGTACCACTTGCCGGCCAGCCGGACGTAGGTGCTGTCGCCCGACTGCGGCGCGACGACCTCCATCGCCTCGGAGCAGGAGTGGCCCTTGATCACCACCTTGTCGCCGATCTGCCAGGCGCCGCCCTGCGAGACGTAGTTGTTCTTCTGGTGGCCGCTCAGATAGGCGTTCCGGTAGCGGAGGTTGAACCGGCCGGGCAGCGCGGTCCTCGTGCAGGAGCTGTCGAAGGGGGCGTTCTTCTTCGCGCGGACGTCGGCGCTGATCCGCGCGAGCTTGTTCCAGACCGTGGAGTGGTTCCAGATCGCGGTGTCCTTCAGCTGCGCGTCCCAGATGCAGATGCCGACGGAGGTGGAGTCGGTGAGTCCGTGGTGGTCCCGCATCCAGTTCAGGTTGTCCATGAACTGGGTCCCCTTCCATTCGCTCGCGTCGCTGGGGAAGCCGAGCATCAGACGCCTGGCGTAGTCCGTTCCCGCGGTGAGCGCGGTGTCGATCAGTTTGTCGTAGGTGCGCGACGCCTCCGTTCCGGAGATCGGGGCGGTGACCGAGGTGTAGCCCATCGATTCCACGCCGTCGTAGATCTTCAGCAGCTGCCGCCACCAGGTGACGCTGGGGACGTTCCACCGGTCGGCGAAGACGGCGATCTTCAGCACCTTGCCTTCGCGGGCGTGGACGCTGTCGGCCAGCTGCCGCGAGAACTTGAAGAAGGCGGTCGAGTCGGCGAGCAGGGTTTCGATGCCGTACTGGCTGTCGTTCCCCTCGTAGTCGATGTCGATGCCGTCGAGCCCGTACTTGTCCATAGTGTCGACAAGCGCCTTGACGAACTTCGGGCGGTTCTCGTCGGTCAGCGTGGCGCGGACTTCGTCCCAGTTCCAGCCGGGGGAGTTGTAGACGCAGAGCATCACGGGGACGCCGTTCGCCTTGCCCCAGTCGGTGAACCACTTGACGGTCGTGGGGTTGAGGTCGTTCGTGCCGGAACCGGCGTAGCTCGGCTTGAGCACCACGCGGTCGGTGTCGGGCACCCAGAACTGGAGGCCGAGGGCGGTGATCGCGTCCTTCATCTTGATTCCGCCGAAGTCGCGTTCGAGCGTCTGCTTGGCGGTCTTGATGCCGTAGGGCGGGACCCAGATGGTGATGTCGCCGGCCAAGGCGGTGCCGAAGAGGCAAAGGAGGAAAAGCGCGAAGAGACGTTTTTT
>CADBQJ010000073.1 GCA_902796785.1 Fibrobacter succinogenes | reverse complement strand
TCCGGCCCCGACGAGGTGCTGTCGGAGCAGGAAGCGAAGAGAAGCGCCAGCGCGGCGGTCAGTACGATCTTCGAACGTTTGGTCATGTAGGTCTCCGTTCAGGTCTCAGTGGTCAGGTCCCAGGTCCCAGCGATGAGGCGCCGCAGGCGCGTTGAATCGACTAATCCCTAATCCCTAATCCCTAATGCAAGTCAGCCAGATACTGGATCGGGCGGCCGACCAGGTGGTCGGACTCGATCGTCAGTTCGAGGTCGTTCGCCGAGGCGTTCACCGTCACGGTCAGCGAATCGCCGGGCAGCAGCCCCTTCAGCGTGGTTCCGGAGCGGACGCCGCCCACGGCGACGTAGGCGTCGCGGTAGATCGGGGCCACCCCTTCGTTCTTCACCGTCGCGCGGGCCTGCCTGCCGTTGAAGGCGTAGGAGGTCACGCGGAACTTGTAGCCGCTGCCCAGCGCCGCCTGGAAGAAGAGTTCGGTGGTGCCGTAGGTCGTGTTCGCCGCACTGCCGGCGAGCATGTAGGTGATGTGGTATTTCTCCGCCTGCCCTTCCCAGGTCAGGCCGTGGATCCCGCCCGGCTGGAGGAAGTGCTTCTGGTCGTAGGGATGGTCGCCGAGGTCGTCGTAGGAGTAGTAGCTGACTTCGCCGCCGTTCGGGGAACGCTGCCAGCGGTTTTCGTACCCGAGCCCCAGCCAGCACTGCTCGTTCCAGCCGCCGCCCTGCGAAAGTTCGTGCGTGCGGTGCATGAAGGAGTCGTCGAAGAGGCCGAAGTCGATTCCCGCCACCTCGGTCGCGTTGGCGCGGTAGGGCGTCTTGGGAGGATTCGCGGGGGAACCGGCGTCGACGGAGAGCGTCCACGGCAGGTTGTGGAAGACGGTGTCGAGATGGCGCACGAATTCCATCTGGTAGTCCATCGGCGGGAACGTCAGCGGGCGCGTCGTGTCGGTCTGGTTGAAGGCCCCGCCGGAGACATGGTATTCGCTCCAGTGGCCGAATCCGGTCTGGAGGAAGGCGATGCGCGGGTCGTTGTCGTATTTCGCCGCGAAGTCCTTGTGGAACTGCTTGGTGAACCACTTCAGCTCGGCGCTGCGCCAGTCGGCGTACCAGGTCTTGCCGTCGCCGCCTTCGTAGTAGGTCTGGTAGTGGTTGTATTTGACGCTGTCGTTCTTGATGTAGTTCGGAACGCCGGAGGTGCCGGGCACGTCGGGATCGATGGTCTTGTTGCCCGGGTTTTCGTAGGCGATGCGGACGACGGCCTGGTGCTTGCGGTTCTTCACCTTGTTCAGCATGTTTTCGACGTAGGTCCAGTCGTACTGGATCTTGCCGCTCGAGGACTTGCCGGTCACCACCATGGCGGGATAGCAGTAGAAATGCTCGAGCGCGACGGCGTCGTCGTAGCCCGTCTTGTAGTTGTCGGCGCCGAGCATGAGCCCGGTCATCGGCAGGGTCTTCGTGATTTCGGACTGCAGCGGAACCGGCGTCCAGCCGCCGTCGACGACGGGATCCGAGACGGAGATGTCCTTGGCGCGGGCCCAGAAGTTATTGTCGACGATCGCCTTCAGGTAGTAGGAATTCCCGGCGTTCCAGTCGGAGGGCATGACGAACTGGAACGTCCCGCCCGCGGCGGAAAGGCCGGAAAGCACCTTCTTGGACTGCGCGCAGGTGCGGTCGGGGCAGAGGACCACGTCCACGTCGTTCGGGAGGTTGTGGCCCGCGAACTCGACCGTCACGGTGTCGCCCTTGACGAACGAGTCGCCGATCCTCGGGCGGACAAGCCGCAGCACCGAGACCGTGTCGACCAGGTCGATGTCCGCGTCCACGTCGGCCACCGTCACCGTGTCCGAGGTCGTGTGCGCTTCGTCGTTCCAGCCGACGTTCCGGTAGACGACCGTGTCGCCGCCCGCGCCCGCGGGAAGCTCGATCCAGGCCGTGAACGACTCGCCGTCGGCGACCGCGCTGGCCTTGGCGGGACGGATCGCGATCCGCGCGTCGGCGGGATACGTGGAGACGCGCACCGCGTGGTTCCCTTCGCCGGGATCGAACGGCTCCTCGGAGGAGGAGCTCGCCTCTTCGGAGCTCATGGTCCGCGAACTGCCGTTCAGGGAGTCGGCCGCGGCCGAGCTCCGCCTGTCCGACGAGCCCGAGACGGAGGAACCCTCGACCGAGGAGATGCCGGGGTCGTCGGAACCCGTGGAGGAGTCGCCGCACGCGACGAGCGCCGGCGAGGCGATCGCGAAAAGGGCGAAAAGCGAAACGAGGGAAAAGGAGACGTTATGCGTTCGACGCGTCTTCATTGCACACTCCCGAAAAATCGCGGCGCGGCCGCGGACGATCCGCCATTCATAATAGCATTGTCACATCATGCTTT
>CADBQJ010000072.1 GCA_902796785.1 Fibrobacter succinogenes | reverse complement strand
GGGAAGCGCGATTCGGAAAGTCCGCCGGAAGGGATTCATCCGGGGAAAAGTTAGGCATTTTTAAGGAGCGCGGACACTTCGCCTCCCGTCGCGACCGGCTCTCTTCGCGGCCCTTGACGGGCGGGGACGGAGTGTTTAGTTTTGTCAAAACACCAACGATTTGCCGCGCGCTCGCGCAGGGATGACATACCGCGACAGGTCGCTTTGGTAGCTTTGGGATGTCGGCGGAGACGCCGGAAAGGAAGAAGACGATGACGAACCCGACCGAAAGGATGACGACCGATTCGCCCGAACGCCGGGCGCTGGCCCTGCTGGCCGAACGCGGCTGGCGACTGGCCACGGCGGAATCCTGCACGGGCGGCGGGATCGGGGCCCGGCTGACGTCGGTCCCCGGCGCCTCGGACCATTACGTGGGCGGGGTGGTCTCGTACGCCAACGAGGTCAAGCGCGACGTGCTGGGCGTGCCCGAGGCGACGCTCCGCGACCGGGGCGCCGTGAGCGAGGAGACCGTGCGCGCGATGTGCGCCGGGGTCGCCCGCCTCTGCGCCGCCGAGTGCGCGGTGGCGGTTTCGGGCGTGGCCGGGCCGGGCGGGGGAACCCCCGAAAAGCCGGTCGGCACCGTCTGGGTCGGCGCGCTGACTCCGGAGGGGTGCGTCGCCCGTCTCTTCCGCTTTCCGGGCGACCGCGAGGAGGTGAGGAACGCCGCGCAGGCGGCCGCCCTCGACCTTCTCTGCCGGATGCTGCGGGGCGAAGAGGCGATTTGACGAAAAAAGCCGGAAAAAGTCTTGCACATTTGAGCAGTAGTTGCTAACTTGGGAACAGCAGGGACACACACAGGAGTGCCGAACATGGCCGCGAAGAAAGAACAGAAAGAAACCACCCCCGTCCAGACCGAGAAGAAGAAGGCCGTCGAAGCCGCCATGGCCCAGATCGAAAAGGCCCACGGCAAGGGTTCCATCATGACGCTCGGCTCCGCTCCCAACGAGCAGATCGACGTCATCTCCACCGGCTGCATCCAGCTCGACATGGCGCTGGGCGTCGGCGGCTTCCCCCGCGGGCGCATCATCGAGATCTACGGACCGGAATCCTCCGGCAAGACCACGCTGGCCCTCCACGCCATCGCCGAAGGGCAGCGCAACGGCGGCGTGGCCGCCTTCATCGACGCCGAACACGCCTTCGACGCCCTCTACGCCCGCAACCTCGGCGTGGACATCGACCAGCTCCTCGTCTCGCAGCCCGAATCGGGCGAACAGGCGCTCGACATCGCCGAGACGCTCGTCCGCTCCGGCGCCATCGACGTGCTGGTGGTCGACTCCGTCGCCGCGCTGGTCCCCCAGGCCGAAATCGACGGCGAAATGGGCGACTCGCACGTCGGCCTCCAGGCCCGGCTCATGTCGCAGGCCCTGCGCAAGCTGACCGGCCTGATCAGCCGCACCAACTGCTGCCTGATCTTCATCAACCAGCTGCGCATGAAGATCGGCGTGATGTTCGGCAACCCCGAGACCACCACCGGCGGCAACGCGCTGAAGTTCTACGCCTCGCAGCGGCTCGACATCCGCCGCATCGCCGCGCTCAAGGACGGCGACCAGGTGATCGGCAACCGCACCCGCGTCAAGGTGGTCAAGAACAAGGTGGCCCCGCCCTTCACCCAGTGCGAGTTCGACATCCTCTACGGCCAGGGGATCTCGCGCGAAGGGTCGGTGCTCGACCTCGCCGTGGAGCTCGAAGTGGTGCAGAAGAGCGGCTCGTGGTTCTCCTTCGAGAACGAACGCATCGGCCAGGGGCGCGAAGCCACCCGCCTGCTGCTGAAGGAGAACGCGGAGCTGATGAACCGCATCGAGACCCGCGTCCGCGACAAGATGAAGCAGATCGGCCATCTCGGCATCAACGACGTGATCGACCTGGCCGAACCGGCCGCGGAACCGGTCGAGTGATCCGCCGCGCCTCCGTCTCCGCCCTTCTCGGCGTCGCGCTTCTCGGCGCTTCGCTCGGGGCGGTCGACGTCCGCGCCCTGGAGCTCTCGCTGACCTACCGCGACGCCGAAGGGCGTTTCGGGGAACTGGAGCTGGACTGGACTCCGGCCCCGGACGGCTTCGACATGGTCGTCGTCGGACGTTCGGGGGCGTCGGCCCCCGCGCGCCCGGTCAGCTATTCCGTGCGGGGCGAACAGCGCGTCCTGCACGGAAGCGCGGACCGCCGGATGGCGCCGCACCACCTGCGCGAACTGGTGGGAACCACCCCTCTGCGCCTGCTCGACCTCGAGAAGATCGACGCCTGGCTGCGCGACAACGGCGCGGTCGGGTCGCGCGAGGAGAAGGAGGTCGAAACGGTCTCCGGCGAAGAGGCGCCGACTCCCGAGCGGAAGCTCGCCGGCGTGATCCTGGTTCCCTGCGAGCGGGGGAGCGCCCCCGGAAGTTGCCTCGCGGACGGAAGCGCCGGATTGCGGCGCGAAGTCGCGCCCGGCCCGGAGAAGGGCGGGGCCTGGTGGGAAGTGCGGCTTAAAAGTCCGAAACCGAATAGTCGTTGACGCCCCAGTTCCAGATCAGCCGGAACTGCGCGCCCAGATTGTCGTCGAGGAACTTTTCCCCGCCGCCAAAGGAGTGCGTGGCGTAGAAGAACCCGGCGTGCAACCGGAGACGGGCCGGAAGGGGAATCCCCGCCCAGAGGATGCTCTTGACGTGGGCGATCTCGTCGGAGGAGGGGCGGAAGTCGTACCAGGGAACCCAGTGGGTGTTCAGCCCGAGCAGGCGCGTCGTGCTGCCCAGCGTCCAGGACCGTTCGCGCGGGCCGGTGCCGAAGGCGTATTCCATGCGGAGCAGCCATTCGGTGATCTTGTTGCCGCGCTTGAGGGGAAGGTCGAACCGGAAGTGGTAGACCGCGGAATAGGAGTCCTCGGAGACGTCGACGGCCATGGCCGCCAGGTGCGCCTCCGCCAGGGTGCGCCCCCAGAGCGTCTTGAGCCCCAGCCAGCAGGTGGCGATCTGGATGTAGCCCGGGTCGTTGTCGTGGTTCATCCGGCGCGAGAGCTCGCGCTCGTTCCAGGTCTCCTCCAGGCTGTCCACGGCGAAGCTCGCGGTGGAGTAGGGGAAGAGCAACGCGGAGTAGGAGGCGCCCAGCTCGATCGGGCCGAGGGGGCGGAACTTCATCCCCATCTCGCCCTCGAAATAGAGGTTGGAGATGGCGATTTCGCCGTAGGCCGCGATCCAGTCCCTCAGCCAGTGGCGCTCCCCGAGGGAGTCGATGGACCAGAAGGGCTCGTTCAGCACGCCGCGCAGGCGGTACTCGTGGCGGAGGGGACCCTCGCCCGAAAGGGAGGAGGCAAAGCCGATTTCCTGGGAAAACCCGCGCCCGAAATGGCTCTCGGTGTCGTCGGAGGCCGCCAGCAGGGGCATGGCCGCCGCCGCGAGGCCGAGGGCGATGTTTCGGAGAGTTTTCGCGAAAAAGGAGCTCATTATCCCATAATCTAGGAAAAATCGCTATTTTCAGAGCAACAATCCCATGGGAGTCCACATGAACCGCATCTCCACCGTCGCTCTCGCCGCTTCGCTCGCCGTCCTGGCCGCGTGCGCCGGCAAGAACCAGTCGCCCCTTCTTCCCGAACGCGGCGTGAAGGGTTACGAACGCGAGTACTTCCTCAAGCAGGAAAGCTACGGCATCGACCAGGAACTCAAGCAGAAGTTCGCCTCCGGCGAAATCAGCGAAGGGATGACGCAGGAGATGGTCCGTCTGCTGTGGGGTCCGCCGGACCGCGAGTTCGACGACCTGGAAGGCAAGGAAGGCCAGGACGTGTGGGAATTCGTCACGCGCGAAGGCAACATCATCGCCTCGGTGACCTTCGGCAAGACCATGGTGCGCTCCCGCGCCATCGGCCCCGAAAAGATCGTGACGGAAATCTCCGGCGACCGC
This sequence comes from Fibrobacter succinogenes, assembly GCA_902796785.1. Lineage (GTDB taxonomy): Bacteria > Fibrobacterota > Fibrobacteria > Fibrobacterales > CADBQJ01 > CADBQJ01. Next base: position 301 of record CADBQJ010000072.1, on the reverse strand, counting down.
CGCGGCGGCTGGCCCGAAGGACAGCCCCTTCCGGAATAGCCCGGCTCAGCGCCGGCGCGCCTTGACGACGAACTCGCGGACGAGAGCCTCGAGTTCGTTGTTGTATTTGGCCAGGATCCTCAGGCAGTCCGCGTCGGGCTGCGCCGACTCGCGGCGCAGGCGGTCGCACTCCTTGCGCAGCGCGTTGCCCTGCTGCCAGAGCGCCACCTTCTCGGCGTCGCCCGCGACGGCCTTCAGCCCGTCGTCGATCCGCCTGAGCTGGAGGAAGAGCAGCGTCTGGAGGTAGACGAGCTCGGGTTCG
>CADBQJ010000071.1 GCA_902796785.1 Fibrobacter succinogenes | reverse complement strand
GGCCACCTGCAGGCCGCTGTTGAGCGACTGGCGCGCGGCGGCGGCGGTGCGGGCCGAGGCGTAGGTGGCGGTCTTCATGCCGAAGAAGCCGGCCAGGCCGGAGAAGAAGACGCCGGTGAGGAAGGCGAACAAGACCACCTTGTTCTGCAGGCCGAAGAGCGACATCGCGAAGAAGACCACGGCCAGGACGGCGAAGACGATCACGACCACCTTGTACTGCTGCTTGAGGTAGGCCATGGCGCCCTTGCGCACGTGCGAGGCGATCGTCTTCATCAGATCGGTGCCCTCGTCGGCGCGCTTCATCGAGCGGTAGAAGAAACAGGCCATGGCCAGGGCGACCACCGAAGCGGCCGGCACCAGCCAGAAGAAACAAGGCAGATTTTCCATCTTGACCCCGGGTTGAATGTTGACGGGCCCAAAGATAGCCATTTGGCCCCTTTTCAAGGCAAAACGCCCGCTTTGGGCCAGTTTGGACGGGGAAAAGGGCGATCAGCCCGCCAGGGCGCGCCGGAGGAGCGCGATGGCCCGGCCGCGGTGCGAAATCCGGTCCTTTTCGGCCCCGTCCATGAGGGCGAACGAGACTTCGCGCCCCTCGGGCCGGAAGACGGGGTCGTAGCCGAAGCCGCCCGCCCCTTCCCGGGCCTCCAGAATCGTCCCTTCGCACGTTCCTTCGAAGAATTCGGGCTCCGAAACGCCCGATTCGCCGCGCCGGCGGAGGAGGCACAGCGTGCAGACGAAGCGGGCGCGGCGGTCGGCGGCGCCCTCCAGGCACCGGAGCAGCTTGTCGATGTTCGAGGAGTTGGTCGCTCCGGGGCCGGCGAACCTGGCGGTGTGGATCCCCGGGGCGCCGCCCAGCGCGGCGACCTCGAGCCCGGAGTCGTCGGCCAGGACCGCGTCGACGGTCGCCGCGCGGCCCGGATTCCGCTCCAGGAAGGAGGCCACGGCCCGGGCCTTGATCTCCGCGTTCTCGCGGAAGGTCGTCCCGTCCTCGACCACGTCGCCCTCGAACCCGATCTCCTTCAGCGACAGGAACCGGACGCCCGACCCCTCGAAGCAGGAGCGGAACTCGGCCAGCTTGCCGGCGTTGCCCGTGGCCAGGACGACGGTCGCCATGCCCGCTCAGCCCTTGACGACGATGTTGACGAGCTTGTCCGGCACGACGATCGTCTTGACGACCTCCTTGCCTTCGAGCCACTTCGCGACCGTTTCGTTCGCGCGGACCAGCGCCTCGAGCTCGGCCTTGCCCAGCCCCTTCGCCGCCTTCACCTTCGCGCGGACCTTGCCGTTGACCTGCGCCACGACCTCGACGTCGTTCTGCGCGGCCAGCGAGGCGTCGCCCTCGGGCCAGGGCGTGTAGGAGAGGTTGTCGCGCCCGAGGCGTTCCCAGAGCTCCTCGGCCACGTGCGGCGCGAAGGGGTGCACCAGCTGCACGAAGGGCTCCGCGACCGCGCGCGGGATCCGTTCCAGCGAGACCAGCTCGTTGTTGAGGATCATCAGCTGGCTGATGGCGGTGTTGAAGCGCAGCGCCTCGATGTCCTCGCCGACCTTGATGATCGTCTGGTGGAGCAGGCGCGTCAGCTCGGGAGAGGGGGCTTCGTCGGTCACGCGCAGCTCTTCGCCCTCTTCCGGGACGAAGTTGCGCCAGAGACGCTGGAGGAAGCGGTACTGCCCTTCGAGCCCCTTGGTCTGCCAGGGCTTGGAGACGTCGAGCGGGCCCATGAACATCTCGTAGAGGCGCAGCGCGTCGGCGCCGTAGCGCTCGACCACGTCGTCGGGGTTGACGACGTTCTTCAGGCTCTTGCTCATCTTCGCCACGATCTGGCGCAGCTCGCGCCCGTCGGACTTGCGGTAGAACTTGCCGTCGCGCTCCTCGACTTCGTCGGAGGGGACCTTCGAGCCCACTTCGTCCTCGTAGGCGAACGCGAGAATCAGCCCCTGGTTGAAGAGCTTCTGGTAGGGCTCGTCGGTCGAGACCAGCCCGAGGTCGAAGAGGACCTTGTGCCAGAAGCGGCTGTAGAGCAGGTGGAGCACGGCGTGCTCCGCGCCGCCCACGTAGAGGTCGACGGGCATCCAGTACTTCTCGAGGTCGCGCGCCCAGGGGGCCTTGTCGTTGCGCGGGTCGATGTAGCGCAGGTAGTACCAGCAGGAGCCGGCCCACTGCGGCATGGTGTTGGTCTCGCGGCGGCCCTTCATCCCGGTCTTCGGGTCGACCACCTCGAGCCACTCCTTCGCCTTGGCGAGCGGGCTTTCGCCGGTCGAGCTCGGGAGGAAGTCCTCCAGCTCGGGCAGGCGCAGCGGCAGCTCCTCTTCGGGGACCGTCGTCACCGAGCCGTCCTCCCAGTGGACGATCGGGAAGGGCGCGCCCCAGTAGCGCGGGCGGCTGAAGAGCCAGTCGCGCAGCTTGTAGTTCACCTTGGCCTTGCCGATGCCGCGCTCCTCGAGCCAGGCGATCATCTTCGCGATCCCCTCGCTCTTCGAGAGGCCGTCGAGCGAGAGCCCGGTTTCGGGATTGGCGGAGCGGACGTAGCGGCCGTCGGCGCACCAGCACTCCTCGCCGGCGAGCACGGCCCGCTTGACCTGCTCGCGGCCTTCGGGCGAGGCGAAGAGCTTGCGCGTTTCGGCCTGGTTCCACTTGAAGAAGGCGGTGTCGTCGGGGGAGCCCTTTTCCACGTCGGGCTCCATGATGCAGATCACCGGGAGGCCGAACTTCTTGGCGAAGGCGAAGTCGCGGTCGTCGTGGGCGGGCACGGCCATGATGGCGCCGGTGCCGTAGCCGGTCAGCACGTAGTCGGAGGTCCAGACGGGAATCTCGCGGCCGTCGACGGGGTTGATCGCGTAGCAGCCCGTGAAGACGCCGGTCTTGTCCTTGGCGAGGTCGGTGCGCTCGAGGTCGGACTTGAGCGCGGCCTTGCGGCGGTATTCCTCGACGGCGGGGCGGGCCTCGTCGGAGCAGATGGCGCCGATCAGCGGGTGCTCGGGCGAGATGACCATGTAGGTGGCGCCGAAGAGCGTGTCGGCGCGGGTGGTGTAGACGCGCAGCTTCTCCTCGCGGCCGACGAGGGCGAAGTCGATCTCCGCGCCGGTGGAGCGGCCGATCCAGTTGCGCTGGGCCTCCTTGACGCCTTCGGGCCAGTCGAGCTTGTCGAGCCCGGCCAGCAGCCGTTCGGCGTAGAGCGGGATGCGCAGCTGCCACTGCTTGAGGCCGACCTTGCGCACCTCCTTGGTGCCGCACTTCTCGTGCGAGCCGTCGGCCAGCACCTCTTCGTTGGCGCAGACGGTCTTGCAGTTGTCGCAGAACCAGACCTTCGCCTCGGCGAAGTAGGCGAGGCGCTTCGAGTCGCGCCATTCGCGGACGGCGGCGGGCCCCTTCGCCTCGACTTCGGCGGGGGTTTCCAGCTCGGACATCGGGCGGCCGCGCTGGGCCTTGTCGTCGAACCAGGTGTCGTAGAGCCGCTCGAAGATCCACTGCGTCCACTTGTAGTAGTCGGGGTCGGTGGTGTCGATCTCGCGGTCCCAGTCGTAGCTCAGCCCGAGGCGCTGGATCTGGCGGCGGAAGGTGTCGCAGTTCTTCGCGGTGGTGATCCGCGGGTGCGTGCCGGTCTTGATGGCGTACTGCTCGGCGGGCAGGCCGAAGGCGTCCCAGCCCATCGGGTGGAGGACGTTGAACCCCTTGGCGCGCTTGTAGCGGCAGACGATGTCGGTGGCGGTGTAGCCCTCGGGGTGCCCCACGTGGAGCCCCGCGCCGGAGGGGTAGGGGAACATGTCGAGGCAGTAGAACTTCTTCCCTTCGGGGCGGTCGGGGGT
>CADBQJ010000070.1 GCA_902796785.1 Fibrobacter succinogenes | reverse complement strand
AGCGCGAACTCTCGCTCGCGCAGCTGCTGGGCTTCACCGACGACGGCAAGAAGCTGATCGACTGGGGGACGCCGTTCACCGCGCGGCCGAAGGGAATCCGCGTGAAGATGGCCTACGAGGGGCTGGGCGACTCCTGCACGGTGATGGCGACGCTGGAGAACCGCTCCGGCGGTTCGCGGCGCTACGTCGCCACGGCCTGGTACAGCTCGCCGAACGACTCCGACATGACGCGCGAGGGGGTGCGCTCCATTTCCGCGCGCGACGCCAACGGGCTGCGCACGGTGGAGCTCTCCTTCGTCTACGGCAGGCCGCACAAGGGGGCCGACCCGCTGCCCGAAGGGGTGGAGCAGGGCGGCGCCGACGAGCCGGTCACGCACGTCAACGTGGTCTTCGCCTCCAGCCGGCGCGGCGACTATTTCGAAGGGACCAAGGGGGCCCGCCTGGTCGTCAGGGACTTCGAGTTCCTCTACTGACGGCCGGCGAGAAGGCGCTCCAGCGACTCCGCGACGGCGACGTCGGCGGGCAGCCACTCCACGGACCGGATCGAGGCGGCGTCGAGCCACCGGGCGTCGCTGTGCTCCCGCAGCGTGATGGCGCCCTCCAGCAGGGCGCAGAAGTGGCAGCGCATCGAGAGGTGGAAGGCGGGGTAGTCGTGCTCCACGGTCGCGAAGAGTTCGCCCACGGAAACCTCGACGGCCAGCTCTTCGCGCAGTTCGCGCTTCAGGGCCTCTTCCGGGGATTCGCCCGGCTCGATCTTCCCGCCGGGGAACTCCCAGCGGCCCCGGAAGTCGCCGTAGCCCCGCTGCGTGGCGAGGATCCGGTCCCCGTCGCGGAGAATTCCGGCGACCACTTCGACGCGTTTCATGCGCCCAAAGCTAGCTCTCCGGCGCCGGAGAAGCTGCCGGAAACGAAAAAAGGCAGGTCCGAAGACCTGCCTTGAAGTGGCTCAGGGCGGAATTGAACCGCCGACACGCGGATTTTCAATCCGCTGCTCTACCAACTGAGCTACCGAGCCGAGCGAACGCAATAGTAGCAAACCGCGAGGCGGTTTCAAAGGCTTTCGCGCGAAAAACGTCGCGAAAAAGGCGCCTTATTTGAGGAAACGGACCACGCTGCGGTAGATCGGGCGCCCTTCGAGCCGGTATTTCTTCTCGAAATTGGTCATGATGCCCCAGGTGGGCGGGGCGTCGCTTTGGACCAGTTCGAGGAAGGGCGTCTCGGCGAACATCTCCTGCGCGCGCTCGTCGTACTCCTTGAAGTCGGTGCTCCAGTAGAAGAGCGTTTCGTTCCCTGGCTTCGCGGCGCGGAAGAGCGCGTCGAGGAACTCGGGGCGGAGCAGTCGGCGCCGGCGCTGCCGTTCCTTGGGCCAGGGGTCGGGCTGGTACATGTGGAACGCCGAGACGGAGTTCTCCGGCACGTAGTCGCGGAGGAAGAGGAAGGCGTCGCCGCGCAGCGAAACCGCGTTGGGGACGTGGTTGCGGAAGAGCCGCGAGCCGCCGTACTTGGCGTACTTCGGCTCGATCTCGATGCCGACGAAGCGCAGCTCGGGCCGCTTGAGCGCGTACTCCACCATGAAGTTCCCCTTGCCCGCGCCGATCTCCACCTCGATCGGGGCGCCTTCGGGGAGGTCCGGCCAGAAGTCGGTCCAGCTCCACTTCTTTTTGTCGGGGAGGTTGTCGGCGGTCGGAATCGGCTTCTTGTTCTCGTCGAAGAGGTTGACCAGATGGCGGACGGTGGGCAGCTCCTTGTCGTCCTGCAGCTGGTGGCGGAATTCGATCCGCGTCCGGGCGGGCTTGTCGGAGGGGTCTTCGGGGGCGGGGATGTGGACGGTCATGTGTCTTGGGATTGGGCGTTTTTGCAGAGCGAGACCAGGAGCTCGTTCAGCTCCTTCTGCGCGGGGCAGGGGGTCGAGCCGTCGGGGAGGAGGACTCGCGCGATCTTCATGCCGGGCCAGCGCGAGCGGTCGAGCTCGCTGCCGAGGTCGGCGATCGTCTCGAGGTTTTCGGCGAGGAAGGTGACCGGCGCGATCAGCACCTCCTTCGCGCCGTTCTTCTCCAGGCGCGTCAGCTCGTCGACGACGGAGGGCGTCGTCCACTTGCCGCGGCCCATGGCGCTCTGGAAGGCGAGCGACCACTCCAGCCCGAGCGAAAGCCCGATCGCGTCGCACGAGGCGCGGACCTCGTCGAGGTAGGTCTCGCCCTTCTTCAGGTAGCTCAGCGGGATGCCGTGCGCCGAGAAGAGGACGTGCGGGCGCTCCATCCGGTTCGCGTAGGCGGCCTCCTTGACCAGCCGTTCCCAGAACCGCACGAAGAGGGGGTTGTCGCCGTAGGGCGGCACCACGTCGATCCGCATCGTCCGCGAAGGGGGGACCGCGTCGATCCGGCGCCGCATGGCTCCGCGCGAGGCCCGGCAGGAGTGGGGATGGAGCGGGACGACGGCGAGCTCGCGGACGCCCATCTTCTCGAACTTCGCGATCGTCTCGGGAATCTGCGGCTCGGCGAAGGTGTAGGCGGCGCCCACCTGCATGCCGTCCAGTTCCGCGGAGAGCGAGCGGGCGAGGGCGGCGACGGCGCGCTTGAGCGGGGAGAGGCCGTTGGCCACGTAGCGCCGCCAGCCCGGGACGAGCCGCTTGGCGACGATGCGCCGGCGGATCCACCAGCGGATCGGGCGCGGCGCGGGGAGGACGTCGGGGTCGGAGAAGAGCCGCTCGAGGTAGAGGCGGTACTCCTCCTGGCTGTCGGGCGCGCCCATGTCGACGAGCAGGACGGCGCGCGAGAGGTCGCGCTTCGCCTTGCCTGAACTGCGGAAGAGGCCGAAGATGCGGTTGAGCATGGCTACGCCTCCTCGCGGAGCCGCATCGCCTCGAGCGGGACGCGGCGGGCGTGCATCGGGCCGGGCTCGGCGTCCGGGGCGGCGAAGCCGAAGGGGAGCAGGCAGATCGGGAGGATCCGCGGGGGGAGCGAGAGCAGTTCGCGCAGCTTGGCGCAGTCCGCGTTCATCACCCAGACGCTGCCCAGCCCCTGGTTCGCGGCCTCGAGCATGGCGTAGGTGCAGGCGATGGAGACGTCGACCGGGCCGGCGTCGGGGCGCCCTTCCTTCTTCCAGGCGACCTCGTCGTCGTAGCAGAAGAGCAGGACCGCGGGGGCGCCGTAGCGGCAGGGAGTGCAGGCGTCGACGAGCGCCAGCTCCTCGGGGGTCGTGAAGAGGCGGAACCGGACCGGCTGGAGGTTCTTGGCGGAGGGGGCGACGCGGACCGCCTCGAGGACCGCCGCCAGCTTGTCGGCGGGGACGGGGTCGGGCGCGAACTTGCGCACGGAATATCGCGATTCGAGAACTTCCCGGAAGGTCATCGTGCTCCTCCGTCCTGGACTTGCGGTTTCATTCCAAATCTACGGAATTCGGGCGCCCGGGGCGGCCCCGGAGGCGAAGAAAATCCGGAAAAGGAAAACCGGGCCGATCGGGACCCGGTTTTCCGGAAGAGAGCGGTGGATGAGACTCGAACCCACAACCATTAGCTTGGAAGGCTAAAGCTCTACCAATTGAGCTACCACCGCGTCGCTCCAAACATAGAAAAAGAAAGGAAGCGGCAAAAAGAAAAGAAGCGGCGCTTGCGCCGCTTCTTTTAGTACTCCCATCCGGATTCGAACCGGAGTTGCATGAATGAAAATCATGAGTCCTAGGCCTCTGGACGATGGGAGCAGGACACTCCGCGAGGAGCGAGACCAAAGGTAGGAAATCGGGGGGAAATGTCAAGGGTTTCGGCGAATTTTTTTGAAAAACGGGAGGGGCGGGAATAGCTAAAATTCCCTTCATGCTGGAGAGACCGAGCTTCGCCCGCGCCTTCGTCGCGTCCGAATTGGGCGCGATGGCCTCGCCGGCGCTCTTCGGGGCGCTCTCCATCGCCGCGGACGCCGCGCTTCTGGGCGGAATCCGCCTGGGGGCGCTCTTCCTGGGCTCCGACGGCGGCGAGACGGAGTTCGCCGGTTTCTCCCTCCGCGCCGACGCGCGCGGGGCGGCGCTCCTCTGCGGGCTCCTCGTCCTCTGCGTCTTCGCGCGGTTCGCCTTCGGCGCGCTCCGCTGGAAGGGGGTGGCCCGGACGACGGCCGGCTTCGTGCGCGACGTCCGGCTGGAGCTGACCGGGACGCCGGTCCCGCGCGGGAGCGTGGCCAAGTCGGCCCACCGGATCACCCACGACATGGTCTACCTGCGCAAGGGCGGCGAGAACATCCATCAGTTCGTCCTTTCGCTGCTCGAGCTCGCGGTCTTCGTCCCCTGGATGGCGGTCCTCTCGTGGGAGCTGGCCTTCGGGATGCTCGCGTTGCTGGCCCCGGTGGTGGCCCTGCTGCAGGCCCGGCTGCACCGCATCGGCGTCCCCATGGGCGAGGCGATGGCCCGCACGGACGCGCTTGGGCGCGACTACGGCGACTGGCTCCGGCTGCGGAAGAACTGGACCATCGCGGCTCCCGTCGCCGCGCTGCGCGACCGCCTGCGCGCCGACGTCTCCGAACTGGCGGAGCTCGAACGGCGCATCGAGACCCGGCGCGCCCACCTGGTCGGATCCGCCGAGCTGGTCTCCGGCCTGGCCACGCTGGCGGTGCTGGCCGGCTCGGGCTTCCTGCTCAGGACGGGGCGGCTGCAGGTGCCCGACCTGGTCGCCTTCTGCGGCGCGCTCCTCCTCTGCTACCGCCCGCTCCGCGAGGCGTTCCGGCTGCCTCCCGTCCTGCGCGACGCCCAGGTGGCCTGGGACCGCCTGCGCGCCATGGCCGCCTCTCCCGAGCCCGCGCCGCGCCGCGTGGGCGAAAACGGCCGGCTCTCCGCGCGCGGCCTCTCCTTCGCCTACGGGACGCGCATGCTCTTCCGGAACGCGACCTGGACGCTCGACCTTTCCGAGCCCGCGCTGCTGCAGGGGCCCAACGGCTCGGGCAAGAGCACGCTCTTCCGCCTCGTCGCCGGACTCGCCGAGCCGCGCGAAGGGGAGATCCTCCTTCCCGGCGAGGGGATCGACGCCGACGTGGCCTACCTGGCCCAGGACCCGCTCGTGCCCCGCGAATACTCGCTCTCGCCGCGCGACGCCGAGGACCGGGCGCTGCTCGAGGCGCTCCGCCTTCCGCCGCGCCGTCCGCAGGACGAGGGGGTGCTGGTCTCCTCGCTCTCCGGCGGCGAAACGCAGCGGCTGGCGCTGGCCATCGTGCTGCTGAGCGCCGACGGCCTGGTGCTTCTGGACGAGCCCGTCTCGCGGCTCCCCGCCGAGGAGCGCCCCGCGGTCCTCGAGGCGGTCCGGCTCTACTGCGCGGGCAAGGGGCTGCCGCTGCTGGTCGCCTCGCACGACCCCGCGCCCGGCTTCCGCGCGGTCCGCGTCGAAACGCTCCTCGGGGAGGCCGATTGAGACGGCTTGCCGACCTCTTCTACCGGTTCCGCGGCGAATGGGCCCTGCTCTTCGCCGGACTGCTGCTCTTCCTTCCGCGCCGGCTCGACGCCACCCCCGCGTCGCTCCTCTGCGCCGCGCTCTTCCTCCTGGGCGGCGGGGCGCTGCGCGTGCAGTCGCGCCGCGTCATCGGACCGCACACCCGCGCCGGCGAGCTCGACGCCCCCCGCCTGGTCCGCGCGGGGACCTACTCCCGCATGCGCCATCCGCTCTACCTGGCCAACCTCCTGGCCGGCTGGGGCATGGTCCTCCTCTCGGGCGTCGCCGCCCCGCAGGCGCTGTGGCTGGCGCTGGGGTGGGCGGCGGTCTGCGCCGGCCTGGGCGCGGGCGAGGACCGCTACCTGCGCGAGCGGTTCGGCGCGGAGTGGGAACGGTGGGCGGAACGGACCCCGTTCTGGGGCTGGGGCGAAGGGGGCGAGGCGGATCCCGAGGCGCGGAGCGCCCTGGCCGCCTTCCTCTCCGACGGCTGGACCTGGGTCTGGCAGGCGATTCTGGCGGTCGCGCTCGCGGCGCCCTGGGAGCGGCCGTGGTGAGCCGCGCCCTCCTTTTCCTCGTCCGCGCCGCCGCGCGGCTCCTCGAGGCGGTTCTCTCCTTCACGCCGCTCGACGCGCGCTGGGGGATTTCGATTCGCGCGCGCACGCGGCTGTTCGACGACGGCCGCCCCGCGCTCTGGCTCCACGCCGCCTCGCTGGGCGAGCTCAACGGGGCGCTCCGCCTGGTCCGCGCGGTGGACGAGGCCCTCGGCGAGAGCCCGCTGGGCATGAACCTCGTCCTCAGCCTGCAGACCGTCGCCGCCTACGAACGGGCGCGGACGGAGGGGCCCGGCGAGCCGCCCCTGCGCCACTTCCGGATCGAGCCCGCGCTGCTGCCCTTCGAGAACCCGCGCCGCCTGGCGAAGCTCTGGAGGCGGAACCGCGTCGTCCTGGCCGTGGCCTACGAGTCGGAGCTCTGGCCCGCGGTCTGCCAGGCGGCGCGGAGTTCGCGCGTCCCGCTCGTCTGGTGGTCCGCGCGCCTCGGCCCGCGCGCCGCGCGGAGATGGGAGCGCTGGGCGCCCGGGCTTTTCCGCGCGATGGCCCGGAGCTGTTCCGCGATCCGCGCGGCGGAGGTGGACGACTCCGCGCGGCTGGCGAGGCTGACCGGCCGCTGGGCGCGGGTCTGCGGCGACTGCAAGCGGCTGGTCGGCGTCGCGCCGGAGGCGCTCCGCGCGGAGCGCGGCTGCCCCCTCTGCGCGCTTTCGCTCCACCTCGAGGAGCTGCCCGTCCTGCTGGAGCTGCTGCGCGCTGAGGGGGCGCCCCGGCGCTGGATCCTCCAGATGCGCCGCTCCGCGGAGCTTCGCGCCGCGCGGCGGCTCTGCCGCGGCGCGGGCTGGCGCGTCGTCCCCTGGCGCGCGGGGCTCGTCCCCGCCGACGGCGAGGTCGCCCTGGTCGAGGACTTCGGGAAGACGCGCGAGGTCGCCCTCTCCTGCGCCGCCGCCCTCGTGGGCGGCTCGCTCGTCCCCGGCCCGGGCGTCCACAACGCGCTGGAGCCGCTGGAGTGCGGGAACTTGATTTTGACCGGGCCGTATTGGTATCTTCGTTCGTCGGAGATCCGGCGGCTCGACGAATGGAACCTGCGGCGCGAAATCGCCGCGGGCGACGCGCGGTGGCCGGAATGCGCCGTCCCTCCCGCGGAGAGCGTTCTCGCGGCGGTCGACGCCCTTTCGGCGAACCAGCGCGCGCAGGCGAAGCGGGCCGCCCGGGCGCTTCGCCGTTTCATGGACAAAAAGGAGCAGGCATGAAAATCGTCTTGGCCAAACCCCGCGGCTTCTGCGCCGGCGTGGACCGCGCCATCCAGATCGTGGAGCGCGCGCTGCAGAAGTTCGGCAGCCCGCTCTACGTCCGCCACGAGATCGTCCACAACAAGGCCGTGGTCAACGACCTCCGCGCGAAGGGGGTCCGGTTCGTCGAGGAGCTCGACGACGTGCCCGAGGGGGCCGTGGTCGTCTTCTCCGCGCACGGCGTGGGCGAAAGCGTCTACGCCGAGGCCGAGGCCAAGCGCCTGGTGGTGATCGACGCCGCCTGCCCGCTGGTCAAGAAGGTGCACAACAGCGCCAAGCGGCACGACGCCGAAAACCGCACGATCATCCTCATCGGCCACGCGGGCCATCCCGAGGTGGTCGGCACGATGGGGCAGATCAAGGGGAAGATGCTGCTGGTGACCAGCCCCGAGGACGTGGCGCGGCTGGAGGTCCCCGCGGGGGCCAAGCTGGCCTACATCACCCAGACCACCTTCTCCATCAAGGAGACCAAGGGGACCATCGACGCCCTGCGCGAGCGGTTCCCCGACATCGTCGGCCCGCAGCGCGGCGACATGTGCTACGCCACCACCAACCGCCAGCAGGCGGTGGAGCAGCTCTGCGAGCGGATCGACCTGCTGCTCGTGGTGGGCAGCGCCACCAGCTCCAACTCCATGCGCCTGAAGGAGCTCGGACGCACGCTCGGCGTGAAGTCCCATCTCATCGACAACTGCGGCGAGATCGACCTCTCCTGGTTCGACGGCGTGGAGCGCGTGGGGATCAGCAGCGGCGCCAGCGCCCCCGAGCACCTGGTGCAGGAGGTGATCGCCTACCTGCAGTCGCGGTTCCCCGT
>CADBQJ010000069.1 GCA_902796785.1 Fibrobacter succinogenes | reverse complement strand
TCGCTGAAGAAGACCGCGGAACTGCAGCTGCGCCTGCTGGAGTCCGCGTCGGAGCTCCTGGACGAGGGCGGCGTGCTGGTCTACGGCACCTGCTCCCCCGAGCCCGAGGAGACCTACGACGTGGTCGACGCGTTCCTCTCCGCGCATCCCGGGTGGACGCTGGAGGGGCCGCGCGACTGGATCCCCCACCGCTACGTGCACCATCGCTGCCTCTCCATCTCGCCGGCGCCCGGGTCGCTCGACGGCTTCTTCGGCGCCAGGCTGACGCGGGGCGCAACGGGAGCGCGATGAGGCGGCTCCTCCTTTCCGCGCTCGCGCTTCTCCTCCTCCACGGCGCCGCCGGAGCCGCCGACGAGACGAACCCGTTCCTGCTGCGCCGCGGGTCGCTCGCGGCCGAGGGGTCGCTCTGGCTTCCGCTGGGGAACATCGACGACGACTTCGACCCCGGCCCCGCGGCCGGGCTCGCGCTGCGCGCCGGCTACCTGCGGACGGTCGACCTCTGGGTCGCGTTCCGCTACCAGCGCGACCAAGTCTCCGGCGCGGACCTCTGGCTCCACCACGCCACGGGCGACGTCGGCCTGCTCTTCGAGCTTCCCGTCGGGCCCGCGCGCGACCGGGCGCGCCTGGGCGGCGGCTTCTCCTTCTTCTTCGTGCGCGCCTCCGAGCCGGTGGGGACGCTGCTGCTCGACGACAACGAGTCCGACTTCGGCCACTGGTTCCGCCTCGAGACGCCCGCGCTGCGGACGCGCGCCCTGGCCGCGCGACTCTTCGCGCAGCAGCAGACCGCCTGGACGAAGAAGCGCGCGACCCACTTCGCCCTCTTCGGGCTTTCGCTGGAGACCCCGCTGTGGTGAACCGGATCCTGCCCGCCGCGCTCCTCCTGGCCGCCGGCGCGTTCGCGCAGGCGCCCGCCGGCGATCCGATCCCGGCGGACTTCCTGCTCGCGGAGACTCCCTGGAGCGCGGCCCGCGCCGCGGGACGAGGGCCGTTCGCGATCGCGAGCGCCTCCGAACAGATGACCCGCGGCGCGGGGGACCTCCTGCCCGTCTCGGCCGACGCGCTCTTCGCCCCCTTCGGGGCCGCCCCGTCGCTCTTCGGCGCGGCGCGCGGGCTCTTCGCGCCCGGTCCGCGGGATTCGCTGACCGGCGTGATCGTCGGGAACGAGGTGGGCGACCAGCTCTGGCAGGAGATCGGCCACAAGGCGCGCATCGAGAACCGCACCCCGACCACGCAGGCCTTCGGCGCCCTGCCTCTGGGCCGCGCGCTCCTCTGGGGCGAGCTGCGCCAGGTGGACCACTGGTCGTCGAAGTACGTCAGCGCGCGGAGCGGCCGCGCGACGAACGGGAACTGGGAGGACGATATCGACAAGCTCCACTCCTGGTTCGGCGAGAACTACCCCGACTTCAGCGCGCTGGGCGGCGGCTACCGCTGGAACGACGGGACGCTGGAGGCCGACGTGCAGTTCCGCGGCGCGTGGTGGTGGCCGCTCTCGCCGGGATCGCTGCGCGAGATCCCGCTCTTCGTCAACGCGCTGCAGACCGAGCTGCGCTTCTCGAAGTGGATCCTGCGCACGCAGTACTACGACGCGGAGATCCGCTCGGCCGACTCCCTCGACGGCGAGCGCGCCTCGATCGGCGAGTTCCTCCTCTCCTACGACGCCGGCGCCTGGCGCCCGTGGATCCTCGTCCGCGTCGACGACGCCTCGGATCGGTTCGTCCTGCAGCCCGGGCGCGGGCAGGTCGCGCTGGCGGGCGTCGACCACGGCTTCCGCCCGCTTCCCTTCCTCCGCCTGGCGGGATCGCACTGGGCGGGCAACGGCGTCTGGGGCGTCAACGACACGCTGGAGCTCGAGCAGCGCGTCGACGGCCATCTCTTCTCCGAAGCGGTCTTCCTCCGCCTCTCCAACCGGCTGAACCCCCTCGAGGAGTGGACCGAAGTCGAGAACGGCGAGACCGTCGCCGACCTCTCGCACTCCTCGACGTGGCAGCAGTACGGGCTGCGGACGCTCTGGAGCTCCGCGCCGTTCGGCCCCTTCCGGCTGAGCCTCTCCTCCACGCCGTGGGTAGCGCTGGACCTGCCCGCGTTCGAAAGCTCCGCGTACAAGTGGCGCGACTCCCGCTGGACGCGCCGCGGGCGCGAGCGGACGGTGGAGGGGGCGCTCTGGGGCGCGCAGCAGCGGCTGGTCGTGGACTTCTCGCGCTGCCCCTGCCGGCTCTGGCAGCTGGAGGTGGTGCAGGAATCGGACATCGCCGGGCCCTGGAGCGGGATGGACCTGACGCCCGCGGACTGGCGCGTGGCGCTGCGCCACTTCTCGAAGCTCCCCGGCGGGCTCGAGCTGGGCGCCGCGCTGCTCTACACCACCGGCGCCGTAATCCGCAACCGTTCGCCGGAGCCGTTCGAGGAGGATCCGCATCCCGAGCTCAACGTCACGCTCCGGCAGCGCCTCTTCGGCGACCGCGCGCAGGTCTGGTTCTCGCTCCTCAACCCGCTCGCCGACGACAAGCCGCTCTATCCCGACGGCCCCGAAGACCGCTTCCGCGCCCTCGGCGGCGTGGCCGTGAGAATCTGATCAGTCGTCAGGTCTCAGGTCCTAGTGCGTAGCAACGCGCTGCGCGCTTGATGGAAAGAGAAAGGGCTCCTTTCCGGAGCCCTTCTTTTCATTGCCAAAGGCGATTGTACGCACTGATCCCTAATCCCTAAGACCTGATCCCTGATTCTTCCTTTCCATCCGCTCCGCGAGGCGCATCCAGCGCTGCGCGGCGTTTTCCAGCAGCCAGTAGTGCTTGAGGTAGGCGCCCACGAGCGCGAAC
>CADBQJ010000068.1 GCA_902796785.1 Fibrobacter succinogenes | reverse complement strand
CGCGGACGGGACGAGCTATCCCACCTACATGGGGAAGGACGAGAACAAGGCGACCGGGAACGCCGCCGCGCCCGAGCTGCGCGGCATCGCCGACCCGCTCTTCGGCATGGCCCTCCTCACGTTCGAAGGCGGCGTCTCGTGGTGGCACACCGCGCTCGACGTGCGCTTCTTCTGGCTGCCCGCGATCGACGCCGGCGGCGACGAGTACGGCGTCTCCTGGTTCGGCTTCGGGCTCCAGCACGACGTCGGCCACTACCTTCCCGTCGCGCTGCCCGTGGACTTCGCCGTCGCCTGGCACGGCACCTGGTGGGGGCTCGACTTCTCGCCGACCGGGAAGTGGAGCGGCACGCGCCGCATGGACGGCTTCGCGAACGTCACCAACCTGCTCGCGGGCATTCGCCTGGGCAGGGTGGAGCTCTTCGGCGAACTGGGCTGGGAATACTCCATGCTCGACCTCTCCGGCACGCCGAAGAAGCGCGACGCCGCGGGCAACGTGATCGACTCCTTCGAGGGCTCCGGGCACGTGGTCGGCCGCAACGGCTTCCGCGTCGGGCTGGGCGTCTCGTTCCACACCGGCGTGACGAACGGCCTCGGCCTGAACATGGGCGCGCAGCCCGGCGGCTGGCTGCGCCTGTTCAACGTCCCCTCCGCGAAGTGATCCCCCGCCGCCGGCGGAGTCACGCCTTCCAGCGGATCTCCTCGTAGCGTTCCAGCAGCGCGATCGCCTCGGCGACGCGGCGCGTCCTCTTCGTCCCGCGCAGCCGCTCCAGGAGCGCGCCCGCGGTCTCGCCCTTCCCGGCCGAAATCCCCTCCGCGCGCAGCAGCCGCGCGGACTTCGCCCAGAGACGCTGCGCCTCGGAGAGCGCGGCGAGGCGCCGGCGCCGCCGGAGCAGCAGGAGCGCGATCGCGGCGAAGGCGAGGATCTCGGCGGGGACGAGGAGCCCCTGCCAGCGGTTCGCCCCCTCTTCGAGCGCCAGGCGCCACCTGCCGTGGAAGACGACGAGCTTGACCGAGCCCAGCCAGGCGGCGAGGCGCTCGCGCAGCAGCCGCGCCTTCGAAACCGGCGTCTCGCCGAGCGAGCCGGGCGGCGTGAAGTCCTGCTGCGCCCAGGCCTCGCCGTTCCAGACCGCCGTCCACGAGTGGGCCTGGACGCGGCGCACCGCGCAGCCGCCCCCCATCCGCTCGCCGGGGAGCCATCCCTTGACGTAGCGCGCGGGGATTCCGCGGGAGCGCAGCAGGAGGACGGCGAGCGAGGCGAAGTGCTCGCAGTAGCCGCGCCGTTCGGCGACGAACCCCCTGACCGGATCGCCGTCGACCGGCGCGGGATTGTTCCAGTCGTAGGCGAATTCGCCGGCGAACCAGGCGCGCATCGCGGCCACGGCGGCGGAGTCCCCGTCCCCGGGCGACCAGATCGTCGCGCCGAGGGAGTCGAGCCAGGGCTTCAGCTCCGCGGGCAGCGCGAGGTCGGCGGAGTCGGGCGGCTCGGAGAGGTCGAGCTCGGCCGGGCGCGTCCCGTAGGGCTCTCCCGGCTCGCGCGCGAGGAACCGCCAGGGGGCGGGCGACGAGGCGCCGCGGAATTCCGGGAACCCCTCGCGCGAGACCGCGAGCGTCTCGGCGACCGCGGAGACGGCCACCGCCTCGGGGTCGAACGGCGCGAAGAGGGTGCCCTGCAGCGGGATCAGCGGCTCCACCCAGATCCAGTCCGCCTCTTCGCGCGGCGAACCGTAGACGTCGAGGTCGACCAGCTTGCCCGACGGCTCCACCAGCCGCGCGGGCCCGCGCGAGGACCAGACGCCGCGCTTGTAGACGGAGTAGACGCGCCCCGCGAGATGGACGGAGCAGTTCTCCCCGTAGAGCCGCAGGACGATCTGGCGCTGGCGGTGCGTCCGCCAGGGGCCGGGGGAGCGGTTGAGGTCGGTCTGCGCCGAAAAGCCCAGCAGCACGTCGGAGGAGCCGCGGCCGTGCCACCCCGTCCAGCGGTAGTGGTGGCGCGCCCAGAGCGTCTCGACCGAGGCGAACGCGGCCAGCGAGAGGAGCCAGAGCAGCGCCCAGGCCAGGCGGCTCCCGCGGGGCGGGAGGAAGCCCGGGCACTGTTCGCGCGGAAGCAGCGCGACGGGGACCAGCGGGACGGCGAGCCAGGGGATCCACATCTGCTCGGGCGGGAGCTGCAGCGCGGCCGCGGCGATGCTCCCGGCGGCGAAGGGGAACGCGCCCCATTCGCTTCCCTCGGTGAGGGCCTGGTGGACGGCGACCCAGAAGAAGAGGTGCGCGCCGATGCCGTAGAGGAGGACGACGTTGCGGAAGCTCGATTCGGTCGGGAGCAGGGCGGCCTGCAGGACGAAGGGGACCGCGATCAGCGCGAGGATCCAGCGCCGGCGCGGAAGGCGGAGCAGCCCCATGGCGCGGAGCCCGAGGAGGACCATGCCCAGCAGCGCGGGCCACTGCGCGACGCCGGAGCGGGCGAGGACGAGCGCCGCGGGCGGGAGGAGAAGCGCGGGACGGAGCGAGTTCACGGGTCGGGCACTCCCCAGGAAGAGGAGTCCACGCTGTCCCAGCCCGCGGGCGCGGGCCCGCTTCCGCCGCGGTCCACGCGCAGGAACTTCCACCCT
>CADBQJ010000067.1 GCA_902796785.1 Fibrobacter succinogenes | reverse complement strand
CCCTTCGCCGGCCACGACGTTCAGGGCGAGGCGCGTGCGGGTCCGGCGGTCCGAGACCGCGAGCCCCTCGCTGTTGAAGATCTCGATTTCGGAGACCGCGTCGGACATCGAGGCCGTGACCTGCGCGATCCGGGAGCCCGCCGCCCGCGCGACGCGGTCGAGGGTCTGGAGCATCGGCAGCTTGGCCCGCTGCCCCGCTTCGCGCGGGTCGACCAGGACCTCGCGCAGGACGGGCGCGGCCAGCGGGGGGCGCGTCGCGCCGCAGAGCGGCGCCTTCCGCTCCGAGGCGCGCAGGGAGCCGAGCTTGCGGGCCAGGGCGACCAGCGCCTCCTCGGAATCGTCGGAAACGTGGGCGTAGAGCACCTCGGAGCCGAAGACCAGGCGCATCCCCACGCCGAACTCCACGGCGGCGTCGGCGGTCTGGACCTTGCTCTCCTTCAGGACGAGGTCGGAGCTCCGGGTCTCCTCGACGAAGAGCTCGGCGAAATCCGCGCCGAGGGCCAGGCCGGCGTCGAGAGCGCTCCGCGCGGCGGAGGGGTTCATCGCGCGCCTCCGGGAAGCGCCCAGTCCATCCGCATCGGGGCGGCGTCGGCGCAGGCGCGCTTGATCTCGCCGCAGGTGTAGTCGCCGTAGTGGACCATGCTCGCCACCAGCGCGGCCGAGGCGCCGGTCTTCGCGAAGAGGTCGCGGATGTGCTCCGGCTTCCCGGCGCCGCCCGAGGCGACCACGGGGACCTCCACCGCCCTGGCGACCATGTCGGTGATCTCCAGCTCGTACCCGTCGCGCGTGCCGTCGGCGTCGATGCTGTTGACGACGATCTCGCCGGCGCCGAGCTCCACGGCCCGCCGGGCCCATTCCAGGGCGTCGAGCCCCTCGCGCTGGCGGCCGCCCTTCGTCACCACCTCGTAGCCGGAGGGAATCGCGGGCGACTTTTCCACCCGCAGCGCGTCCATCCCCAGCACCACGCACTGGTTGCCGAACGCCCGGGCGCCGTCGCGGATGATCTCCGGGTTCCGGACCGCGAGCGAGTTGACGCTCACCTTCTCCGCGCCCGCCAGCAGGACGGCGCGCATGTCCTCCAGGTTCCGGATCCCCCCGCCCACGGCGAAGGGGATGAAGACGTTCTTCGCGATGCGCCGGACCATCTCGATGTCGATCGGGACCCCCCGGGCCGAGGCGGCGATGTCGTAGAAGACCAGCTCGTCGCACCCCTCGGCGCTGTACCGGGCCCCCATCTCCACCGGATCGCCGATGTCGACGTTCCCCTTGAACTTGATCCCCTTCGTGACCTTGCCGTCACGAACGTCCAAGCAGACCACGAGGCGCCTTGTCAGCATCGAAAACCCTCCGAAGGGGCGAAAAACGGGGTGGAGCGACCGCCCAAAGATAGGAATATTGATAGATTTCACCCAACACACCCATTTCGAGGAACACCATGAACGTCAAACCTCTCGCCCTTCTCTCCCTGGCGGCCCTTCTCGCGGGCTGCGGCAAATGCGAATACACCGAATGGTACGAGCCCAAGCAGGTCCATCCCAAGACGGAAATCTGCGGCGAACGCAGCGACGGCAAGCTGGTGAACGGCGTGGAACGGGGCTACTACTACGACGGCAACCGCTCCTACGAAGTGGAATACAAGGCCGGCAAGATGGACGGCGCCTGGAAGAAGTGGCACGCCGACTCCGCGCTCGCGGGCGAAGGCGTCTACGTCGACGGCCTCCGCGAGGGGACCTTCGTCGAATACTACCCCAGCGGCACCAAGTCCGCCGAGCGCGTCTACAAGAAGGGCGTGCAGGAAGGCCGCATGACCGAATGGTACCAGAACGGCCAGAAGCAGCTCGAGACCACCATGTCCGGCGACAAGCGCAACGGCGCCTTCGTCGAATGGTTCCAGAACGGCAAGAAGCGCGCCGAGGGCACCTACGTCGACGGCAAGCTCGAGGGCGAATACCGCGAATGGCACGAAAACGGCAACCTCGCGGGCGAAGGCACCTACAAGGACGACAACCGCGAAGGCGACTACACCATGTACGAGGAAGACGGCTCCAAGGACCGCATGGCCCACTACACCAAGGGCGAAATCGACACCCTGGTCCGCTTCCAGTAAACCGGCCCTCCCCGGCCGGAAGGAGTCCCCATGAGCGCGCATTCCCTCGGCAGGTCCGCGATCGCGAACGCCATCCGCGAAGTCTTCGGGTACCTCAACAAGTACCGGGGCAAGGTGTTCGTGGTGAAGATCGAAGACACCCTCTTCGACCACCCGCTCTTCCCGCTGCTGATCCGCGACATCGTCCAGCTGCACCAGCTGGGCATCAAGATCGTCGTCGTCCCGGGCGAGCGCACGGCCATCGAGCGGCTGCTCTCCAAGTACGGCATCGAGTCGAAGTTCGAGGGGGGCGTCCGGCTCACCACCGACCAGATGATGCCCCTGGTGATGCTGGCGGCCATGACCGTCACGCAGCAGCTCCTCGCGCAGCTCTCGGCCAACGGCGTCACCGGCGTCATGGGCAACTGGGTGCGGGCGCGGAGCATGGGCGTGCTCAAGGGGGTGGACTACGGCAAGACCGGCAGCGTGGAGAAGATCCGCGGCGACGTCGTGGCCCAGCTCCTCGACGAGGGCTACATCCCGATCGTCCCCAACCTGGGCTGGAACAAGCTCGGCCAGATCTACAACGTCAACTCCAACGAGGTGGCCTCCGCGCTCTGCGGCAAGCTGGACGTGGCCAAGCTGCTCATCCTCGGCATGGACGACGGCGTGGCCGCCGAAGGGCTGGAGCTCCCCGAAGGGGTGCACGCCGGCCCCGAGGGGATCCTCCACGAGCTGACCGACAAGCAGGCCCGGGAGCTGCTCGACCGGAACCCGGCCGCGCTCCCCTTCGCGATGCGCGACCTGGTCTCGCACGCCCTGGCGGCCTGCGAGAACGGCGTGGCCCGCGTCCACATCGTCAACGGCCTGCACGAAGGCTCGGTCCTCGAGGAGATCTTCTCCAGCCGGGGCGGCGGGACGATGATCTACGCCAACGACTTCTCCACCATCCGCCCGGCCACCACGCACGACATCCCCGAGCTGCTCAAGCTGATGGACGGCTACATGCGGATGGAGGCGCTGGTGCCGCGGACCGCCGAGGACATCGCGGCCGCCATCAACGACTTCATCGTCTTCGAGGTCGACGACCGCATCCAGGGATGCGGCGCGCTCCACCACATATCGCCGGAATGGGGCGAAATCGCGGCGATCGCCGTCGACCGCGAGGCCAAGTCGCGGGG
>CADBQJ010000066.1 GCA_902796785.1 Fibrobacter succinogenes | reverse complement strand
GCTCCCGGGCGCCTCCGGAACGGCGCGGTCCGCCGCGGCTTCCGCCGCGGCGGGCGGCGGCGCCGGCGCGGACGCCGTGTCGAAGGTCGCGCGGGCCAGGGCGTGCGCGACGGCCAGCTGTTCCTCCCAGCCCTCCACGAGCGTGTCGGGTTCGATGCCGGAGGCGTGGTAGCTGGAGCTGTCGGCGGCGAAGATCTCGAAGGTGGTGAGGATCAGCAGCCCGTTCCGCGGCGTGTCGATCAGGCTCTGGCCGATCCCCTTGCCGAAGCTCCTCTTCCCGACGATCGGGCCGGCGGCGGAGGTCCTGACCGAGCTGAGCACCACCTCGGAGCAGCTGGCCGACCCGGAGTCCTGCAGGAAGACCCAGTTGCGCCCCTCGCCGGAGCCGCCGGGCGTCCCGGCGTAGGTCGTGTACTCCGGCACCTCCTCGTAGAACCGCGACCATCCGCTCCAGACGATGACGAACGGGACCTCGCCGAGGATCTCGTCCGCGATCCCCAGGCAGGTCGTCATCGTCCCGCCGGGATTCCCGCGCAGGTCGAGGATCGTCGCCTTCGCCCCTTCGGTGGCCTTCATCGCGTCGACGAACTCGCTCCAGCTGCCCGTGGTGTCGCCCCGCTCCTCGCCGACGGAGTTGGCGCGGAACGACGTCACCGAGACCACCGCCACGTCGTCGTCCAGCCAGTCCACGTGGACGGTGGTGTCGACGGTCCGCTCGTACTTCCCCATGTAGGCGCTCGCCTGGAGCGAGTCCAGGTAGCGCGAGTAGTCGTCGGGATACTGGATGACGTGGGAAACGGAGCGGAGGTGCGAAAGGACGTATGGAATGGCGGGATAGGTCCACCAGTCGTCGAGGTACTCGCCGAAGGGATGGAAAACGCTCGCGTTCGACCAGACGAAGTAGAACTCCTCGAGGTCCCCGCCGTAGAGCTGGTTGGCGGCCCCGGCCGGGCGCTGCGCCGCGAGCTTCTCCATCGCCCCGGGATTGTCCGCGGGGGTGACGCCCTCCCGGTCCACGGCGATCGAGACGGGGTCGTCGTTCCGCGAGCATCCGGCGGCCAGGAGCAGCAGGAGCCCGAGGAGCGCGGCGCTACGGGCGGTCATCGCCCTCCCCCTTGGCCTGCAGGCGCCTTTTGCGGCGTTCCAGCCGCGAAAGGAGGAAGCGCGAGCGCTTGACGCGCATGGCCCAGTAGGCCAGGGCGTAGAAGAGGACGGCGAAGCAGGCGGCCACGATCGCGGTGCCGACGACGAAGGCCAGCAGATGGTCCCCCGCGACGGAGGCCAGCGTCTTCAGCGTGGAGAGGGTGTTGCCGAAGTTCATCGCCTTGAGCGTGGCGAGCAGGTCGAGGTCGAGCGGGGCGGTGTAGACGATGCGCCGTCCGACCCAGTAGCCCAGCGGGTAGAAGAAGGGGAAGATGGTCGGCGGGACGGCGATGAAGGAGCTGATGCAGCCCGGAAGCTTGGGGAGCTTCAGCAGCTCGAGGACGGCGATGGTGAGGACGAGCGCGATGCCGAAGGTGGGGAGGATGCCGATGAAGACGCCGATCGCGACGGAGAGCGCCACGTCGTGCGGCTCGTCGCGGCGGGGAAGCATGCGGTGCCAGTAGAGGCGTCCCAGCCTCTGCAGTTTCGGCTGTTTGAGGCGAATGTTTCCGAAGATCATGGGAACAGCGCCGAAACGCGGACCTTCTCCGCGACCTCTCTCCCCTCGAGCGCCTCGAGCAGCGCCAGGCCGAACTCGCCGGCGCATCCGGCGCCGCGGCTCGTGACCAGGTTCCCGTCCACGACGACGCGGTCCCGCAGATAGGTCAGGGAACCATCGTCGAGCTTCGCCTGTTCCGCGGGGAAACTGGTGATCTTGCGGCCTTCCAGGATCCCGGCGCGCTTCAGCACGCGCGGCGCGGCGCAGATGGCCGCGACCAGGCGCCCGGCCCCGGCGAACTTCCGGACGATCTCCAGGACCCGTTCGTCCGATTCGAGGCGTTCGGTCCCCGGACCGCCGCCCGGGAGGAAGACCGCGTCGAAATCGTCCGCGGAAACCTCGTCCAGCGTCGAATCGGCCAGAAAGAGCATGCCGTGGGCCCCTTCGACCTCCAGCGTCCCGCCGGTCGAGCAGAGGACGACCTCCGACCCGCCCCGGCGCAGAACGTCGACCGGAACGGTCAGTTCCGTCTCCTCGAAGCCGTCGGCCATCAGGACAAGCACGCTTTTCATATGGCCAAAGATAGGAAGTTTCTACCTTTGGGGCCGTGAAAGAGACCATCATCAGAGCCACCGGAGAAACCGTCCCGCTGCGCTACGTCGTCGTCTCGCTGAAGGGGGCGATGGACGAGATCGGCGGATACCACGGAGCGCAGGGGTGGATGCTGGAGCGGATGGCGGAATGCGCCATCGCCTCCTTTTTCCTCAGTTCCTCGCTGAAATGCGCGGGGGCGCTCAGCCTGATCACCTACTGGAGCGGCGAGGTCTCGCGCGTCGAGTCCGACACCACGCCCATGGGGCTGGTCCGCGCGCGGGTCATCCACGACGAAGTGGTCGCGCTGGGCTCCCGGACGCCCGACGCGACGCCCGTCCGCATGGAGACGCGCCGCTTCGACGAAAAAGGCAAGATCCTCGCGCACAGCGTGGTCGACATGGGCAAGGCCTCCATCGCCCGGAACCTGGCGGTCTACCTCCTCCAGTCGGAGCAGGTCCGCTCCGCCGTGGGCATCCAGGCCGTCGCCGACCCCGACGACCCGAGCCGCCTGAAATACGCCGCGGGCTGGATGATCGAGGCCTTCCCCGACTGCGACGCCGCCTCGCTGGCCAAGGCCGAGGAGGTCGCGCGGAACCTGCCCGGGTTCGACGCCTTCCTGACGCCGGAGGGGTTCGACGAACACGCGCTGCTCGCCGCCCTCGCCGGGGACGTCAGCGTGAAGATCCACCGCGAAATCGACCCCAGGCCCTTCTGCCCCTGCTCCCGCGAGCGGATGCGCAACAACATCATCGCGCTGGGCAAGGCGACGCTGAAGGCGCTCCGCGACGAACAGCGCGGCGCGCAGGCCACCTGCGAATTCTGCCGCAAGACCTACGACTTCGACGAAGGCGAGCTTTCGGAAATGCTCGCCGGACTGGAG
>CADBQJ010000065.1 GCA_902796785.1 Fibrobacter succinogenes | reverse complement strand
GCCGAAGCCGATCGTGTTGCCGTCGTTGTTGAAGTTCATTTCGGAGATCGACTTGTCCTTCAGGCCGTAGCGGGTGAACTGGCCGCCAGCGCTGACCGTCCAGCGGGAGTCGATGTCCCATTCCAGGCCGACGACGTATTCGTTGGTGCCGCCGCAGTTCTTTTCGCGGTCGTCCGCGAGCTCGGCCCAGTAGTCGAAGAAGTGGTGGTAGCCGACCGAGGCGTGGAGGCTCTTGTCGGAGAGCAGGTCGTAGCGGACGCCGAAGGCGAAGTAGCTCGGGATGTCGGCGTCGACCTTCTTGCCGTCCGCGAAGCTCGCGAGGCGGGAGGCGAAGGCCGCGGGGATCTTGGAGTCGTTCTCCAGCTCGACGGAGGCCTTGTGCTCGTACTTGGTGCCCACGGTCAGGCGGTCGTACTGGAAGGTCAGGCCGACGATCGGGGTGACGCCCCAGCCGGTCTGGTCCACGTCGAAGCCGGTCTTGCCCATGCCGGGGACGGTGGCGTCGGCGGAGTAGCTGTTCATGAGATAGTCGAACCGCGCGCCCAGGTAGGCGCTCAGGTTGGGGATGAAGCGGTAGGCGGCGCCCAGCGCCATGCCGAAGGTGTAGGAGGTCCCTTCGAGCGAGGCGGAGCCGCCCAGTTCGCCCAGGGTCTTGCCCGTGGTGGGGAGGGTGATGGCGTCGAACATCGGGATGCCGTCGTCGTAGTCGACCGAGCCGCCGCCGCCCGCGACGGTGAAGGCGCCGGAGATGGCCAGGTTGCCGCGGTTCCAGGCCGCCAGCACGCTGGGCATGGAGGGGACGAAGGAGGTCCCTTCGTATTCCTTTTCCACGCCGGTCGGGAACCTGGTGTCGATCGTGCGCGACTGGAAGAACATCTGGCTGTTGGCCGAGACGTGCCAGCCGTCCTTCAGGAAGGCGGTGCCGGCGGGGTTGGAGTAGACGGCGTCGACGTCGGTGGAGGCGTCGCGCGCCACGTTGCGCAGGTAGTGGACGGACTGGTTCACGTTCTCGTAGAGACCGGAGCCGAAGGAGACGGCGCCGCACAGGGCGACGGAAAGGGCGATCTGACGTGCAGTTTTCAAGGAGTGTGTCCTCTTGGTTGTGAAAGCGACTGAAAACTACAAACTGAATATTCAGAAAAAATATTCAGCGTTCTTACATTGCGCTTTCATTTTGGAACGCGAAATCGAGCCAAATCGGACAAAAATGGCCAAAAGAGGATAAAATCGCCGTTTTCGAGGAAAAGAGGAGCCCTTTCGCGCCCAAACCGGCCTTACTTATCAAGTGAGGCGCCGCGGCTCTTGACCCAGCGGACGTATTCGGCCATCCCCTCGGCGAGAAGGGCGCGCCCCTCCACGAAGCGGGGGGCGAACGGGGGCGACTTTTCGGAGAGCCCGAGCAGGTCGTGGAAGACGAGGACCTGGCCGTCGGTCCGCCGGCCGGCGCCGATGCCGACGACGGGGGCGCGGCAGATTTCCGCCAGCGACGCGCCCACGTCGTCGGGCACGTGCTCGACCACGACGGCGTCGGGGTCGAGCGCGTCGAGGCGCCGGCCGGCCGCGCGGAGGGCGTCGGCTTCCTCTTCGGTGCGCGCGCACTGCCTGCGCGACGCGGCCGTCTGCGGGAGGAGGCCGAGATGGCCGACGACCGGGATGCCGGCGTCGCGCAGGAGCGCGAGGGCGTTCCAGGCCCGCTCGTCGGGAAGCTCGATCTTGACCGAGTCGGCGCCCGCCTCCAGGAAGCGGCGCGCGTTCGCGAGCGCGGCCCGGGGCGACTCGTCGGCGCCGAAGGGGAAGTCCGCCGCCACGTAGACGTCGGGCGCGCACCGGCGGACGGTCTCCGCGCAGAGGAGCATCTCCTTCATGCCGATCTGCGGCGTGGCGGCGTGGCCGTAGATCACGTTCGCGGCGCTGTCGCCCACCAGGATCATCTCCACGCCGGCCGCGCGGGCCAGCTCGGCCGACAGGCGGTCGTACGCGGTCACCATCGCGATCGGGGTGCCCGACCGCTTCATCTCGAGAAGGGTTTCGCGGGTCTGCTTCATCTTCAGTCGCCTCGCGGGGAAAGATAGTCGTCCCGCGGCTCCGCGGCTCCCCCGCGGCGCAGGGCCTTCAGGCAGTCGAGCGCGGAGAGGCGGAACGGGATGTCGAGCCGCGCGGAGAGGTGGGCGGCGGCGGCCGCCTCGGCCCGCTCCAGCTCGTCGAGCGTGGCCGCCGGGGTCTCGCCCAGCGCCAGCAGGCGGAGCGCGCCGGCGGCGGGGTCGGGCTCGCCGGGCGCGCAGTCCGGGCAGAGGAAGCCGCCCTCGTCCCCGGCGAAGAGGGCCGCGCTCCCGAGCTTGCCGCGGCAGCGGACGCAGCGGAGCGGGTCGATCCCCACGCCGCACTCCGCCGCCAGGCGGACCGCGTAGCGCGCCGTCAGCGCGGCGCTGTCGACGGCCGAAAAGGAGGGGCGGGACTCCAGCCAGCGCAGCCCCGCGAGCAGCAGGTCGAACCAGAGCTCGTGCCCCTCGCCCTCGGGGCGGAACCGCAGCGGGAACTCGCAGAGCGCGGCGGCCGTGGCGCACCGCAGGACGTCGGCCCGCACGCCGGGAAACCCTTCGCGCAGCGAGGCCCCCTCCGCCGTGCCGAGCTCGGCGCCGGGACGGGAGGACCAGAGGACCTCGGAGAGGGAGAGCGTCTCGAGCGCGCCGGAGAAGCGGCTCTTGGGGCGGCGCGCCCCCTTGGCGACGAGCGAGACCACGCCGACGTCGCGCCCGATCGCGCGGAGCACCCACGACGTCTCGCCGTAGGGATAGCGGTGGAGGACGACGAGGTCGCCGCGGCGCTTCATCGGCTCCCCGCGCCCGACGGCGCGCAGCAGCGGAACCCGACGATGGGATATTCGTTCTGCGGGAAGAAGGACCACTTGCTCTCGGAGCAGCCGCTGAGGTCGCCCGCGCCCCACGACCCGCCGGCGGCGAGGAAGCGTCCCGGGCGCGAGGCGGGGGTGGAGGTCCATTCCCAGAGGTTGCCCGACATGTCGTAGACGCCGTACCAGGAGCGGCAGTTGGAGCGCCGGCCCGAGCGGCCGACCGCGGTCACGGAGGTGTAGCAGTTCTTCTGGCGGTAGCGCTTGCCGTAGGGATAGGCGTTCCCCTCGGGGCCGCGGCAGGCCTTCGTCCACTGCTCCATCGTGCAGAGCGTCTTGCCGACGGAGGCGCAGGAGTCGGCCGCGGCGTCGTGCGAGACGGAGCCCATGGGGCGCTCGCCGGGGCGGTTGGGCCATTCGTACTGGTCCATGCAGAAGCCGTCGGCCCCTTCGCCCACGGGGACGGCGTTCGAGCCGCACTGCGGCGTGCCGGGGAGGACGACGTAGTCGCGCCGCTGGATCTCGCTTCTGTTGCCCGCGGAGTCGACCGCGTAGGCCCAGACCGGGCCGCCCGGGACGACGAGCGTCCGCGCGGCGGTCTCCTCGAAGGAGAGCGAGTCGCCGACCGACGTGTAGAGACGGCATCCCGGCTCCTCGCACGCGGCCCTGGACTCCACCTGCCCGTAGAACCGGCCGTCCGGAGGTCCGAAGAGGAGCTCGGGCGCGACGGTGTCGGCGGGCGCGGCGGGAACCGCTTCGGGCTCGGGCTTCGCGCTTCCCGGCGCGGCGGAGGCGGAAGCGGGGCCGGGTTCGGCGGGCCCGCGGGATCCGGACTTCGCCGACGCCGCGCCGGGCCTTCCCCCGCCCGGGCCGGTCTTCGCGCCGGATTCCGCGCCGGACGCGGCGAGCGCGCGGGCGGACGAATCCGCGGCGGCCTCCGGGCCGCCTTCGCCGGCCCGGGCGAGCGAGTCCGCGTCGGGCGCGGAGGCGGAGTCCGCCGGCGCCGGTTCTTCGGCGGGGACGGCGGCCGCCCGGGCGCTTTTCCCGGCGCCGGCGGGTTCCTCTTCGGAGCAGCCGCGCGCCGCGAACAGAAGCGCGAGCAGCGCGGCGAGCGCCAGGACGAGGAGCGCGGCGAGGGCCGCCTTCCTCGCGCGGGAGCCCTCCTCGCGCGGATCGCCGTTCGTTCCGGCTTTTCCCTCGGTTTCCTTCGTCGACACGCGCGGCCTACCTTTCCCGGAAGAACGGGGAGCGGACGGAAGTCCGCCTTTCGAACATGGCGAGGACGTCCAGCGCCTCGCGCGTCGCGGCCACGTCGTGCACGCGGACGACGCCGGCGCCCGCGCAGGCGGAGAGGAGGTGGACGGCGACCGAGGGGACCAGGCGGTCCGAGTTCTCGAGCCCGGGCGTCTTCCCGAAGAGCGACTTGCGCGAGACGCCGACGAGGACCGGATATCCGGTCGCGCAGAGCGAATCGAGCGCGGCGAGGAGGTCGTAGTTCTCCTCCGCGGTCTTTCCGAAGCCGATGCCCGGGTCGAGCAGAACGCGACTGCGCTCCACCCCCCGCGCCTCGAGCTCTTCCGCGCGGCGGACGAGACTGGCGGCCAGCGAGGGCATGTCGTTCGAGCTCTCCGCCGAACCGGGATGGTTGAGGACGATCGCCGCGCCGAACTCCTTCGAGAGCTCGACCGCGGTCCGCTCCATCTCGGGGTCGGCGCGCAGGCAGGCGACGTCGTTGACGATCCGCACTCCCCTTTCGACGGCGCGGCGCGCCACTTCGGCGGAGGTGGTGTCGACGCTCAGGACGACGCCGCGCTCCAGCGCCATCGGGGCGATCAGCTCGAGCGCGGGCAGCAGCCGGCGCAGCTCCTCCTCCACGGGGACCGGCTCGAAGCCGGGACGCGAGCTGGCGGCGCCCAGGTCGAGGATCCGCGCCCCCGCGTCGACGAGCGAGCGGGCGTGGTCGAAGGCCGCCTTCGGCTCGTCGTGCTTCCCGCCGTCGAAGAAGGAGTCGGGAGTGAGGTTGACGATCCCCATGATCTCGCAGGAGGATCCGTCGAAATCGACCGTTCCGGCGCTCCACGGAGTGCGCATCGCCACCTCAGCTTTCGGAGGATTCGTCGTTGTCGTCGTCGGGCTTCGCGGGCTTTTCCGCCGCGTCGTCCGCGGGCTTCTCCGCCCCGGCCCCGTCGTCCGCCTTCGCCTCGGCCGATCCGGCGGCGAGGGTCTCGACGGCGCGGGCCAGCTCGGGGTCGCGCTTCGCCTCCTCCTCGGTCAGACGGGCTCCGCGGCGCGCGGCGCGCGCCTTGCGTTCGGCGCGGCGCCGTTCGGCGTCGCGCATGGCCTGGTACTGGCGGCTCTTCTTGGAGCTCTCCAGCTTTTCGCCGGCCAGCACGCGGAGGATCTCCTCGCGGTCGAGCACTTCGTGCTCCAGGAGCGCCTCGGCCAGCGCGACCAGCTTGTCGCGGTTCCCGGCGAGGATCTTCTCCACGCGGTCGTTCTGCGCCTCGATCGTCTTCCGCACGAGGTCGTCGATCAGCTCGGCGGTGTGCTCGGAGTGGTCCTGCCGCTCGCTGATGTCGCGGCCGAGGAAGACGTCCTCCTTCTTCTTGCGGTAGACGATGGGGCCCATCTCGTCGTTCATCCCCCACTCGGTCACCATGCGGCGCGCGATCTCGGTGGCCCGCTCGATGTCGTTGGAGGCGCCGGTGGTGCGCTGCCGGAAGATCAGCCATTCCGCGCAGCGGCCCGCGAGGAGGATCGCGATCTGGTCCTCGAGGTAGGCGCGGTCCATCGTGTAGCGGTCCTTCTCGGGCAGCGAGAAGGTGAGGCCCAGCGCCATGCCGCGCGGGATGATCGTGAGCTTGTGGAGCACGTCGGAGTGCTCGACGAGATGCGTGACCAGCGCGTGCCCCGCCTCGTGGTAGGCGGTGGTGCGGCGCTCCTCGTCGGAGAGGACGCGGCTGCGGCGCTCGGGGCCCATCAGCAGCTTGTCCTTGGCCTCCTCGAAGTCGATCATCGAGACCTGCTTCGCGTCGTAGCGGGCGGCCAGGAGCGCGGCCTCGTTGACGAGGTTCTCCAGCTCGGCGCCGCTCATGCCGGGAGTCCCCTTGGCGATGGTCTCGAGCGAGACGTCGTCGGCCAGCGGCACCTTGCGCTTGGCGACGTGGACGCGGAGGATCGCCTCGCGGCCCCGCGCGTCGGGCGCGTCGACCACCACGGAGCGGTCGAGACGGCCGGGGCGCAGCAGCGCGCGGTCGAGCACGTCGGGGCGGTTGGTCGCGGCCAGGAGGATCACCCCCTCGTTGCCGTCGAAGCCGTCCATCTCCACCAGCAGCTGGTTGAGCGTCTGCTCGCGCTCGTCGTGCCCGCCGCCCAGGCCGGCGCCGCGCTGGCGCCCCACCGCGTCGATTTCGTCGATGAAGACGATGCACGGCGCGTTCTTGCGCCCCTGCTCGAAGAGGTCGCGCACGCGGGAGGCGCCCACGCCCACGAACATCTCGACGAAGTCGGAGCCCGACATGCTGAAGAAGGGGCGTCCGGCCTCGCCGGCGACCGCGCGGGCCAGCAGCGTCTTGCCGGTGCCCGGAGGGCCGAGCAGCAGCACCCCCTTGGGGATGCGCCCGCCCAGGTCGGTGAACTTCTTCGGGTCCTTGAGGAACTCGACGATCTCGCCCAGCTCCTCCTTGGCCTCGTCGCAGCCCGCCACGTCGGCGAAGGTGGTCTTGGTCGCCTTGCCGTCGACCATGCGCGCCTTGCTCTTGCCGAAGGCGAACATCCCCTTGCCGCTTCCGCCGCCCTGCTGGCGGACCATCATGAACCAGAAGAAGGCGACGAGGAGGAAGACGGGGAGGAAGGCGAAGAGGCGGTCGGCCCACGAGGCGTCCTCGTGGACGATCTCGATCCGGAGAGGCGCCTTGGCGCGCTCCCACTCGAGCAGCATCTGGTGGTCGGCCTGGAGGAGGACCGTCGTGAAGGGGAGGCCCTGCTGCAGCGGCGCGGAGGCCATGCTCCAGACGCTCTTCGGGCGCGACTCCTCCTCGGCCCGCTCGGCGGCGGTGAG
This sequence comes from Fibrobacter succinogenes, assembly GCA_902796785.1. Taxonomy (GTDB): domain Bacteria; phylum Fibrobacterota; class Fibrobacteria; order Fibrobacterales; family CADBQJ01; genus CADBQJ01. Next base: position 623 of record CADBQJ010000065.1, on the reverse strand, counting down.
GGAGCGGCGTCCGGAGACGACGATGTCGAAGGCGGCGCGGCGCACCTGCATCGAGTAGATCTGCACGGTGGAGTCGGCCATCCAGCCGAGGAAGGTGGTGCGGTCGACCTGCTCCGCCTCGCGCGACGTGGAGTAGAGCTGCGCGACGAACATCCCCACGCAGACCAGCAGGACGACCATCATCATGTTCCGGCCGCGGCGGGGCTGCCGGGGCAGGGCGGGCATCGGGGGCTTGCGGCGCGACGGTCCGCGCTGCTTCCGTCCGTTGGGCTGTTGTTCGGCCATGGCGATCCTTTCCGGCGCGGGGAACGCCGGGCGTTTTCGGGAAATCTACTCAATTTTCCCCTATGAACCTTCGCCCGCGGGCCACTTCGCGGGCAGGTTCCCCGCCGCCAGCAGGAAGCGCGGCCCGGGAAGGCGGACCAGGCGCAGCTCGGCCGAGGGGCCCAGCTGCTCCGAGAAGGGCTGCCCCGCCCGGGCCCGCGTCATCAGGCGGTCCCACCGGGCCGACTCGGGCGCGGGAAGCCCCAGGGCGCTCCAGACCTCGTCGCAGGCCAGCCGCAGGAGCGCGCCGTCGTCCAGGGCGAGGTCGTCCGGGTCGACCGGGACGCAGAGCGCGGGCG
>CADBQJ010000064.1 GCA_902796785.1 Fibrobacter succinogenes | reverse complement strand
GCGGCGGAGTCGGCCTGGGCGGCGGTGTAGAGCGATTCGGCCGCGAGGAAGGCGGCGTGCGCGGAGTCGTCCGCGGTGACCGCGGTGACCGGCAGCCCGAGGACCCGCTGGGCCGCCTTGGCGTAGGAGGTGTTGGGCCACTCGTCGACCACGCGCTTCCACAGGGCGACGGCGCTGTCGGGCTTCTCGAGGACGTTGGCGACGATGAAGGCCTGCGCGTAGAGGGCGCGCTGGCGGGTTTCGGGCGGCGGCGTCGAGTCGTTCGCGATCGCCTCCAGGCGCGCCAGCGAGGAGTCGGCCTCGTCCAGCCGGAAGAGGAAGAGCTCGGCGATCTGGAACTCCTCGGCCCAGGCGCGCGGCTTCGCGGTGTCGGCGGCGATCTCGCGCTGACGGTCGATGCGCTGGAGCAGGCTCCGGCGTTCGCGCGCCAGGCGCTCCCACTCGCAGTCCGCCTGCGCCGCGGCCGAGTCGTAGTCGCGGATCGCGCGGTCGTAGTCGCGCAGCTTCTTCTCGCCGAAGAGCCCCAGGCGGTACCAGGCCTCGGCGGCGATCTCGCTCTTCGGGTTGGCGTCGACCAGCCGGAGGAGGAGCGCCACGCCCGAGTCGGGCGGGACGAGCTGGAGCAGCTCGACTGCGAGCGTCATCTCGGCCTTCGTGCGGAACTGGGCGTAGGCGGTGTCGGCGGCCAGGGCGCGCAGCGTCGCCGCCGCCTCGTCGTGCTTCCCGAGGGCGCTCTGGGAGCGGGCCGCCTCGAACCGCGCCTCCCAGGGGGCGGGCCGGGGGAGCGTCGCGACGTCCGGGGCCAGGAAGGAGGGGACCGCCTTCTCGTGCATTCCCTCCCGCGCGTATAGCCGGGCCAGCCGCAGCCGGGCCGTGGCCCGCAGCAGCGGCGACCCGCCCGGGCCGGCGAGCATCCGCTCCAGCTGCTCGATGGCGAAGGGGCCCTGGCCGGAGCCTTCGGCGACCGTGGCCAGGAGCGAGAGCGCCTCGGCGTGGCGCGGGTGGGCGGTGTCGGCGACGATCGGCTCCAGCGCGAACCGGGCCTGCTGCCCCTGTCCGGCCTTGAAGAGCGAGAAGGCCCGCTCGTACTCCGCGTCGGGCGCGAAGGCCCCGTCGGGGAAGTAGCGCAGGTATTCGTCGTACTTGCGGATCGCCCGGTTCCATTCCGCCATCTTCCGGTAGGACTCGCCCATGGTGAAGAGGACCTTGGGCTTGTACTCGTCCTCCTCGGGCCAGCGCTCCAGGATGCGGGAGCACTTCTCGATCACCCGCTCGTACTCCTTCCGCTCCTCGGCGGTCACCCAGACGGTGTCGCCGGGGATGGAGTCCAGGCGGGCCAGGCGGAGCCGCTCGGCGTTGTCCAGGGCCTCCTGGGCGTTGTACCAGTGGTTGAAATAGCGGCAGCAGGAGCAGCCCGAGAGCCCGAGCGCCGCCAGGGCCAGGAAAAACGCGCAGACGGAGGAGAGGAGGGCGTTGCGGGCCATGGCCCGAAAATAGCTAGAATTCGGGGGAGAGCCCGCCCGAAGGGGCGCGCACATGGACTATTTACTACATTTGGCGTGCTTTGAAGATCGACTTGCGCATCCTGAACGGCAATGTCCGGGACCCCTCGGACGAGTTGCGCGCAGAGGTCCTTCCCGAGGAGTTCGGGGAGATCCGCCTCTCGGGACCCGCGACCGTCGAGCTGAAGATCGACCGCTCCGGAAAGGAAGTCTTCCTGACGGGCAGGGTCTTCGGCCGGCAGTGGCTGACCGACTGCCGGACCCTGGAGGAGTTCGAACACTCCTTCGACGTTCCGGTGGAGGCGCGCGTGGTGATCGATCCGCACGTCGCTTCGAGCGAGTTCGACGATAGCGCCGAAGACGAGTTCCTGCTGAAGGTCAATCCTCAGGAAGGGGAAGTCGATCTCACCGAGTGCCTTCGCCAGCAGATCCTGCTCAACGAGCCTTTGCGCCCGGTCAAGGATCCAGATGCCGAGTTCAGCTGGATCGAATCGGAAGAGAAGCCCGAAGAGAAGGCGGATCCCCGTTGGGGGAAGTTAAAACAGCTGAAGGAGAGGATGTCCTCTTCCAAGGCAGAAGAACAGGAGCCCTGAGATGCCCGTTCCGAAGAAGAAATCCACGACCACCCGTCGCGACAAGCGCCGCACCAACCAGAAGCTGAGCGCGCCCGCTCTCTCGACCTGCGAACACTGCGGCAGCAAGAAGATGCCCCACGTGGTCTGCCCCGTGTGCGGCTACTACGGCGGCGTCGAACGCGTGCGCCCCGCCGACTCCTGAACCGCAACCCGGAGGCGAGATGCTGAAGGTAGCGCTTGACGCGATGGGGGGCGACAAGGCCCCCGGCGAAATCGTCCGCGGCGCCGTCATGGCCGCCGAAGGATCCGAAGGCCGTTATTCCATCGTCCTGGCCGGCCCCGAGGCGCTGGTCCGCGAGGAGCTCGCCAAGACCGGCTACAAGGGCGACCTGATCGAAGTGGTTGACGCGCCCCAGCTGGTCGCCATGGACGAGCATCCCGCCGCCGTGCTCAAGACCAAGCCCGACTCCGGCCTGGTCAAGTGCGTCGCGCTGCAGAAGGCGGGCCTGGTGCAGGCCTCCGTCAGCGCGGGCAACTCCGGCGCGATGATGGCCTCCTGCATGATGCTCCTCGGCCGCATCCCGGGCGTCTCCCGCCCCGCCATCGCCGCCGAGGTCCCCTCGATGAAGGGACCCGTGCTGATGCTCGACTGCGGCGCCAACGTCGACAACAAGCCCCAGCAGCTCGTCGACTGGGCCCACTGCGGCGCGGTCTACGCCGAAGCCGTCATGGGCAAGCAGAACCCCCGCGTCGGCCTCCTCAACATCGGCGAAGAGGAAAAGAAGGGCCCCGAGCTCGAAGTGACGGTCCACCAGATGCTCAAGGCCTCCTCGCTCAACTTCGTGGGCAACGTGGAGCCCGGCGAATACCTCCGCGGCGGCACCGACGTGCTGGTGACCGGCGGCTTCTCCGGCAACCTGCTCCTCAAGACCATGGAAGGGGTCTACGAGGTCTTCGTCCGCCTCTTCGGCGACGCGCTCTCCTCCTCCAAGGGCGCCGGCATCGTCGAAGGGTGGAACTACGACAAGCAGGGCGGCGCGCTGCTCATCGGCCTCCAGGGCACGGGCATCATCGCCCACGGCCGCGCCGAAGCCCCCGCGATCAAGGCCGCGCTGGAACAGGCGTGGAAGTTCGCCTCCGGCGACGTCAGCCGCAAGATCGCCGAACGCATGGCCGCCCAGCCCCAGCCGCAGGCGTAGCCAAGTCCGAAGGAAAAAGGGAAGAGGTCCGCGCAGGACCTCTTCTTTTTTGTCCCCGCGCGAAACGGAACAAGGGCTCCCTTCCGGAGCCCTTGTTTCATCATGCGCGTAGCGCGATTATTCCACTAATCCCTAATCCCTAATCCCTAATCCCTGAACTAATAATGCGGCGGAGGCGGGTCGTTGCGCCCGTCGGCGT
>CADBQJ010000063.1 GCA_902796785.1 Fibrobacter succinogenes | reverse complement strand
GGGGTGGATGGGGGTGAGGTAGACCGTGTCGAAGCCCATCGCGCAGACGTCGTCGAGCCGCGCGCGGCAGTCGTCCCAGGTCGCGCTCTTCCCGGGGACCTTGCCCTGCGAGCGCGGGAACATCTCGTACCAGGCGCAGCAGCGCGCGTAGACGGGGTCCACGCGGAGTTCGTAGATCCGGTCCGCGCGCGAGGGCGCGTCGACGGGGTCCACGGTGCGGGCCTCGACGGTGTATTCCCAGTAGCCGATCGAGTCGACGGAGAAGGAGCCGCCCCAGAGGTCGTTGTCGACGAACGACATCGGCGCGCGGCGCCACTCCTTCTCGCCCAGCTTGCGGTAGAGGACGTCGGCGGCGATCTTCTCGTGGCTGTGGCGGAAGATGTCCGCGCGCACCTCCACGACGTCGCCCGGCTCGCGGCGGATGGAGAAGCGCCCGTCGTCCACGGCGGGGGAGACGTTCTCGATCACGACGTTCTGCGGCTCGGGGAAGGGGACGAGCGGCTTCGGGGACCTCTTCGCGGGCTTCGCGGCGGGCGCGGGGGATTCGGCTTTGCGTTCGGTCTTTTTCGCCATGGCGGGAATCCTCTTCTAGTTCTGGGGGCGGCCGGCGCGCTCCAGCACGCGGCGGTAGAAGGCGATGGTCTGGGCGGCGACGGCGCTCCAGGAGAAGTGGGTCTCGGCGCGCCTGCGCGAGGCCTCGCCCATCGACTTGCGGAGCCCCTCGTCGGCGAGGACGGCGTTGATCCGCTCGGCCATCTTCTTCTGGAACTCCAGCGGGTTGCGCGGCTCGAAGTTCGTCTTCGACTCGCTGTCGAAGGGGACGAGGAAGCCGGTGCCGCCGTCGACGATGATCTCGGGGATGCCGCCCACGCGGCTGGCCACCACGGGCGTGCCGCAGGCCATGGCCTCGAGGTTGATGATGCCGAAGGGCTCGTAGAGCGAGGGGCAGACGAAGACCGACGCGTGCGAGTAGAGGACGCGCAGGTCCCTGTGGTCGAGCATCTCGCGGATCCAGAAGACCCCCTCGCGGTTCGCCTGGAGCTTTTGGAACAGCTCGGTCGCCTCGCGCTCGATCTCGGGCGTGTCGGGCGCGCCGGCGCAGAAGACGAGCTGCGCGGCGGGGTCGATCGCCTCGGCGGCCTGGAGGAGGTGGCGGATCCCCTTCTGGCGGGTGATGCGCCCCACGAAGAGGACGATCGGCTTCGCCGGGTCGATGCCGCGGGAGCGGAGCAGGTTTTCGTCGAAGGTGGGGCGGTAGAAGTCGAGGTCGATGCCGTTGTGGATCACCTCGACCACGTCGGGGTTCACGCCGTAGGCGGCCACCACGTCGCGCTTCATGTCGTTGCTGACCGCGATCACGCCGTCGGCGTGGCGGTAGGCGTTCTCCTCGAGCTTGCAGCTGAGGTGGTAGCCGGTGCCCAGCTGCTCCACCTTCCACGGGCGGTGGGGTTCCAGCGAGTGGGTGGTGAGGACGAGCGGAACCCCCTGGAGCGTCTTGGTCAGGAAGCCGGCCCAGTGCGAATACCAGGTGTGGCAGTGGACGAGGTCGATTCCCGTGGTGCCGGCGGCCATCTGCAGGTCGCGGTCGAGCGTCTGGAAGACCCCCTTGTGCTGCGGGGGGACCTCGGACCAGTCGCGCAGCGGGGAGACGCCGCGGACGGTCATGTGCTCCTCGTCGACCTTCTGGTCGCCGAAGCAGCGGACCTCGAGGTCGACGTGCTTTTTCAGCTCGCGGGAGAGGAAGTCGGCGTGGACGCCGGCGCCGCCGTAGATGTGCGGGGGGAATTCGTTCGTGAAAAGTGCGACGCGCATGAAAACTCCTTGGGCCCGGGCGGACCGGGCCGGTTCACCCAATATATAATCGCCGCTCCGCCGCGCGGCCAAGGGAAGAGCTACTTTGCGGGACGATGGAGCCGATTTCCGGATTCTGCGACGCGCACTGCCACCTGCGCGGTCCCGGCGAAGCCGGGGCCGCCCTGGCGGCGGCGCGCCGGGCGGGCGTCCGCGCGGTCGCGGTCTGGGGGACGGAACCGCGCGACTGGATCCGCCCGGACGGGGCCGCGGTTCCGGAGGGGCTCGTCGTCCGCCAGGGCTTCGGGCTCCATCCCTGGAAGCTCGCCGCGCCCCTTCCCGCGGGCTGGGAGGTCCGGCTGGAGGAGGAGCTCCGGAACGATCCCGCGCTCTGCGTGGGCGAGTGCGGCCTGGACTTCCGGCCGGGGATGCCGCCGCGCGAGCTCCAGCTCGCGACGCTCCGCGTCCAGTGGGAGCTCGCGCGGCGGCACGACCGCCCGATCTCGCTCCACGCGGTGCGCGCCCGCGGCGCGCTCCTGGAGCGCGTCCGCGACTGGGGCCCGGTCCGCGGCCAGCTCCACGCCTTCGAGGGGCCGCCGGAGATCGCGCGCGAGCTGGCCCGCGCCGGCTTCTGGTTCTCCGTCGGGCCGGGGCTGCTCCGGCCGTCGCGCCCGGCCTCCG
>CADBQJ010000062.1 GCA_902796785.1 Fibrobacter succinogenes | reverse complement strand
GCCGCTGATCGTGCCGCTGTAGAGCACGTATCCCACGAAGCCGTAGAGGCCCTGCGTGGCGGGCAGGGAGGCCATGGCCATCCCCACGCCGAACGCCTCGGGGCGCTTCTTGAGCATCCCGAGCAGCGCCTGCCCCGAAACGGCCAGGCCGATCGCGGAGCCGGCGCCCGAAAGACCGACCATCAGGCCAAGTCCGATCATCGCAAGAATCGATCCATCCATGTGAACCTCCGAAAGGTTGCGGTTTTCATCTGTTGTCGTTTTCCACTCGGGCGAGCGGCCGGAAGGGCCGTCCGCCGCCCTGATAGTCGAGGTTGGTGTAGAACTCCACGAAGGTCAGGCGCAGCGGGTGCACGAACGCGCTGACCAGCGAGAGGACGAGGTTGAGCGCGTGGCCGACCACCAGGATCAGGATCGTGGCCACGATCAGCGGCGAGGCGTAGTCGCGGACGCCGTCGTGCTCGATCAGCATGAAGGCGATCTTGTTGAACGACGCGGCGAGCAGGCCGCCCGCGAGACCGAGGGCGAAGACGCGCAGGTAGGAGAGCGCGTCGGAGATGATCTTGGTGCAGTAGTTGTACATCGACCAGAAGAAGAGCACCGAGTAGCGCATGGCCGGCGCGGCGCCGATGTTGGCGAAGAGGAGGATCCCCAGCGAGCCGGCGGCAAGCAGGCCGAGGCCGACCTGTTGCGGGACGGAGGCCAGGGCGGCCCCGACGGCCAGGCCGTTGACGTTGAACTCGTGGATCTGCAGCCCCAGCAGGCTGCCCTGCAGGGCGCTCTCGTTGGCGGCCCAGACCAGCAGGCCCAGCGTGAGCAGGATGAAGCTGGCCGGCTCCACGCCGTGCTTCCAGCCCCGTTCGCGGACGGAGACGTAGGAGCGCAGCCCCATGGCCAGCAGGATCTGGACGAAGCCCACCACCAGCGCCAGCGACATCATCGGGTAGACGCCGCCCTGGGGGGCCAGCGGGGTGAACCAGCTGCCGCCCTCGCCGAAGACCGCTTCGCCGAAGACGGAGTTGAGCGCCACGCCGCAGACCACGGTCACGCCGCCCAGGATCGCCAGCAGCGTCATCAGGGGCTTGATCGCCCGGCCGGCCAGCGCGCGGGCGACCAGCGCCAGGGCGAGGACGATCGCGCCGTAGGCGGCGTCGGCCAGGCAGCAGCCCACGAAGAAGGCGAAGAACATCGAGAAGAAGGGGACGGGGTCCAGCTCGCGGTACCGGGGCAGCGAGTGGAGCCGCGCCACGGGCTCGAAGAGGCTCGTCACCGCGCCGTTCCTCAGCCGCACCGGCGGCTCCTCGTCGGGAGCGGGCTCGCGGACCTCGTACCAGCACTTCTGCGCCTTCAGGAAGGATTCCAGCTCGGCGGAGGAGTCGGCCGGGAACCACCCGGTCAGCGTGGCCAGGCGTCCGTCGAGCTCGGAGCCGAGCTCGAGCGCGGCGGCGGCGAGGCGGCCTTCGTTCTCGGACGTCGCCCAGCCCTTGTCGAGCGAGGCCGTGTCGGAGGAGAAGGCGACCAGCTTTTCGTAGAGCTCGTCCCTTTCCGCCTCGGCCGCCGCCGCCTCTTCGCGCAGCGCGGAGAGCGGACGGTCCGGGAGCGGGGATTCCTCGACGCCCGCGGGGAGGTCGCCGGAGAACCCGAGCGCGAGCCAGAGGCGCGAGCCGTCGCGGCGGGCGACTTCAGCGACCGCGGCGCCGGAGGATTCGATTTCGGCGAGGGCCTCGTCGGCCTTCTTCTCCGGCGCGCGGAGCAGCCGGGCGGGCCAGCCGCGTTCGGCGAGCGCCGCCAGGCGGGCGGGGTCGAAGTCGCCCCAGGGCTCCCGCGCGGCGATCTCGCGCGCGAGGGCGTCGGCGCGGGCGCGCGCCTTGTCGTAGGCCTCGAGGGTCCGCTCGACCTGCTCGAGGCTCTTCTTCGGGTTGGGGGAAAGGCGCGTGCCGCGGACCTTCGAGGCGTCGCCGGAGAAGTCGCGCACGGCGCGGAGCAGCGCGGTCCTCGCGCGGGCGTAGCGGCGGCTCGCCTCCGCGGTCGCGGCGATCGCGGCCGAGTCGCGCTCCTCGGAGGAGTCGATCTCCACGCAGCCCAGCTTCTGCAGCCCTTCCAGGAGCGCGTCGCGCGAGGCGGCGGGCGCGAGAAGGGTCAATCGGCGCATCCGGACGATCATGCGGCGTCCTCCTCGGCGGCCGCGGCCAGCCGCGTCTTCAGGATCTTCTGCGACGACTTGGCGAGGTTCTCCTCGTCCTCCATGAAGCGCTTGATGCGCAGGATGGCGTCGTGGTATTCGGGAATCTGCACCTTTTCGTACAGGTTGACCTTCTGCGTGGTCTTCTTGCGCGCGTGCTCGAGGATCGCGGTCTTGTTCTTCGCCAGGGCGATGCGCGCCTTCAGCTCGGCCAGGGAGCGGAGCGCCTCGACGCCCGCGGCGAACCACGCCGGCGAGCCGAGCGGGGCGAACGGGGCCGTCTCGAGCTCCAGCCGCTCCAGCACGGGGACCTTCACGCCGGCCAGCTTGCGGATCTCCACCTTGGAGTCGGCCAGGCGCACCAGCCCCTCGGGCATTTCGCCCCAGAGGAGCTCGAAGTCGGAGAGCGTGGAGAGGCGCTCGGCGTACTGCCGTTCCAGTTCGGCCACGTCCGCGCGCGCCTTCATGACCTCGAGCCGCAGCGCGGTCTCCTTGGCCGTCAGCGTGGGCAGGGCGTTCTCGCGCACCTTCAGCCCCTTGCGGAGCTGCTGGAGCGCGGTCTTGTTGTACTGGAACTTGATCGCCATGGCGCGCCTCGGCTATTCGCCCTTCCAATACCGGGTCATCAGTTCCTGCTTGACGCCGACCTCGTCCTTCGAGAAGTAGCGCCCGAAGAGCTCCCAGCCGGTGTCGAGCATCTTCTCGACGCCGATGTTGACGTCGATGGCCAGCAGCGCCGCGGAGTAGTCCTTGGCGAAGCCGAGCGCGCGGCGGTCGTAGTCGGTCAGCTCGAAGCCGTTCTCCAGCTTGGTCTTGGCGTTGGCGGCGTCGGCGTAGAGGCGGATGGCCGCGTTCATCACGGCGGCGTGGTCCTCGCGCGTCTTCTTGCCGATCACCAGCTGCTTCAGGCGGGAGAGCGAGCGGAACGGGTCGATGATCACCTTGGCGATGTCGGTGTCGCGCCGCAGGTAGAGCTGCCCTTCGGTGATGTAGCCCGTGTTGTCGGGCACGGCGTGCGTGATGTCGCCGCCGGAGAGCGTGGTCACCGCGATGATGGTGATCGAGCCGCCGTCGGGGAACTGCACCGCCTTCTCGTAGATCTTCGCCAGGTCGGAGTAGAGCGAGCCGGGCATGGAGTCCTTCGAGGGGATCTGGTCCATGCGGTTGCTCACGATCGAGAGGGCGTCGGCGTAGAGCGTCATGTCGCTCAGCAGCACCAGCACCTTCTTCTTCTGCTCCGTCGCGAACCACTCGGCCGCGGTCAGGCACATGTCGGGCACCAGCAGGCGTTCCACCGGCGGGTTCTCCGTGGTGTTCATGAAGGCGACGATGCGGTCGCTGGCGCCGGCGCTCTCGAAGAGGTTGCGGTAGTAGAGGTAGTCGTCGTTGCTCATCCCCATGCCGCCCAGGACGATCACGTCGGCCTGCGCGCGCAGGGCCACGGTGGCCATCACCTGGTTGTAGGGCTGGTCGGCGTCGGCGAAGAAGGGGATCTTCTGCCCGGTGACGAGCGTGTTGTTGAGGTCGATGCCCGCGATGCCCGTGGCGATCAGCTCGGAGGGCTGCTTGCGCCGCACGGGGTTCACGGAGGGGCCGCCGATCTCGCGGACCTCGCCGTCCACCTCGGGGCCGCCGTCGATGGGATGGCCGTAGGCGTCGAAGAAGCGGCCCTTGAGCGCGTCGCCCACCTTGACGGTCGGGGGCGCGCCGGTGAAGACCACCTCGCTGTCCGTGGAGATGCCGCCCGTGCCGGGGAACACCTGGAGCGTCACCCTGTCGCCGGCGATCTTCACCACCTGCGCGGGGCGTCCGTCCACGAAGGCCATCTCGTCGTTCGCGACGCCCTCGGCGCGGAGCGTGCAGGTGGCCTTGGTGATGTTGTCGATTCGCGTGTAGATCTTCTGGAAAGCGCGCGTCCGCATCAGACAGCCCTCCTTTCGGCGACGAGCGAGCGAAGGTCCGCCTCGGCGGCCTTGAACTTGTCGCTGTCGAACAGCTGGTAGTTCATCTGGCGCATCAGGTTGATCAGCTTCCTGAACCAGCCGCCCACCTCCTCGAACCCGTCGAACCGGTATTCGGCGTCGCAGATCTCGAGCACCAGGTCGACCATGTAGCGCTGGCGGCCCATCGGGCAGGAGGCGTCCACCTCGTCGAAGGCGTCCTGCTGCAGCACGACGAAGTCGACCACCTCGGCCTTGTTGGCCGCCACGTGGTATTCCACCGGAACGCCGTCGTCGCCCAGGATGTTGATCTGGTCCTTGGCCTCCTTGCCGCGGAGCAGGAGGTCCTTCATCTTCAGCACCTTGTCGACCCAGCCGGGCTCCACGTTCTCGTCGAACCAGCGGATCACCTCGGGGTACTCCAGGTACTTGGAGTAGGAGTCGATCGGGTCGACGGCGGGATAGCGCTTGGAGTCGGCGCGGGCCTGCGAGAGCGCGTAGAAGCAGCGCGCGGCCTTCTGCGTCGACTCGGTCACGGGCTCCTTCAGGTTGCCGCCCGCGGGCGAGACCGTCCCGATGAAGGTGATCGAGCCGCTCGCGCCGTTGCGGAGCTCCACGTAGCCCGCGCGGGAGTAGAACTGCGAGACCACGGCGGAGAGGTCCATGGGGAAGGCGTCGGGGCCGGGCAGTTCCTCCATGCGGTTCGACATTTCGCGCAGGGCCTGCGCCCAGCGCGAGGTGGAGTCGGCCAGCAGGAGGACCTTCAGCCCCATCATGCGGTAGTACTCGGCGAGCGTCATCCCGGTGTAGACCGAGGCTTCGCGCGAGGCGACCGGCATGTTGGAGGTGTTGCAGACGATGATCGTCCGTTCCATCAGCTTGCGGCCCGTGCGCGGGTCGTCGAGCTCGGGGAACTCGGTGAAGATCTCGACCACTTCGTTGGCGCGTTCGCCGCAGGCCACCATGACGATGAGGTCGGCGCCGGCGTTCTTGGCGAGCGCGTGCTGGAGCACGGTCTTGCCGCAGCCGAACGGCCCGGGGATGAAGCCGGTGCCGCCTTCGGCGATCGGGTTGAGCGTGTCGATGGTGCGGACCCCGGTCTCCATCACCTTGAAGGGGCGGGGCTTGCTCCTGTAGCCGCGGATCTCGCGCTTGACCGCCCACTTCATCGTCATCGAGACGGAGCGGGAGTTGCCCTGCGCGTCGCGGAGCACGGCGATCTCGCCGGAGGCCGGGTAGTCGCCCTCGGCGGCGATCTTCTCGATCGTCCCCTCGCCTTCGTAGTCGAAGGGGACCATGATCTTGTGGTCGATCCACCCTTCCTTCACGGAGCCGAGCCAGTCGGCGCAGCGCACCTTGTCGCCGACCTTGGCCAGCGGGACGAAATGCCACTTCCTGTCGGGGTCGAGGGCGGGGGTGTACTCGCCGCGCTTGAGGAAGACGCCCGTCATCGCGTCGAGGTCGTTCTGCAGCCCGTCGTAGTTGCGCGAGAGCATGCCCGGGCCGAGGGTGACCTCGAGCATGTGGCCGGCGAACTCCACGGGGCAGCCCACCGAGAGGCCGCGGGTGCTTTCGAAGACCTGCACGGAGGCCAGCTTCCCGGTCACCTTGATCACTTCGGCCATCAGCCGGTCTTCGCCCAGCGAGATGTAGCAGATCTCGTTCTGGCCGACGGGCCCGTCGACTTCGACCGTCACCAGGTTCGAAACGATGCCCGTGACCTTGCCTGTTGTTGCCATCAGCGCCTCCGTTGTGCCCTACGGCACCGTCACCTGAAGTGCGTCCACCAGCCGTTCCAGACGGCGGCGTCCGGTTTCCTCGTCCAAGGCCGCCCAGCGGGTCGCGAGGCCCAGCCGGACGGCGAAAGCGTAGATCGCCCCCTCCGAGAAGGTCTCGGTGGAGGTCAGTTCGCCCGCCATCTCCCAGCGCGCCTCGTCGGCGGCCAGCTCGGCCTGCAGCGGCCCCGCCTCGAAGGCGGAGACCAGGGCGGGCAGCCACGGGAGCGGGAGCGAAAGCCCGAAGTCGGGGGCGGAGCTTCTTTCGATCGCCGCGGCGATCTCGTCCACGCGGGGCAGCTCGGCGCGCCGCGCGCTCCGGGGGCTGCGGCGCGCGGCCAGGGCGTTCGCCGCCGCGCGGACGTGGAAGTCGAACAGCAGCCAGGAGCGGACCCAGCCCGTCGTCCGCTCGTTCGCCCAGACGACGAAGTCGCCCTCGAGCGCGCCGAACCCGCCCGCGCCGTTTTTGCGGACGAACTCGACCATGAAGTCGGGCATCTCGTCGGGCCGCTCGATCTCGGCGGCCAGCTTCTCGGGCGACCAGTTGCCGCGCGCGTCGAAGGACTGCGGGAGGCCGAGGATCCGGGCGCCGAGGTTGGCGACGTCGTGGACCAGGCGCAGCTGCCGGAGGCCGCGCGCGTCCTCGGGCGTCATCGCGTCGGCGAGCGCGGAGAGCGTCCCGGCGTAGGGCGGGACGGACTTTCCGCCCCGCAGCGCCAGTTGCGGCAATCCCGCGACAAGGTCGTAGTAACGCGCCATCGCCGCCCTACGCTTCGAACATCAGGGCGCGCGCGCGGGCGCGGAGGAAGTCTTTGAAGAATTCGGCGAAGTCTTCGTCGGTGAAGCTCAGCTTGAAGCCGCCGTCGGCGGGCTGCACGCGGAACCCGGAGCGCAGCCTGTCGGACCAGGCGATCGTCAGCCCGGCCTTCAGCTCCTTGGCGAGCGCGGCCTTCAGCGCCTTTTCCAGCTTGTCCTTGCCGGCGGCGGGAAGCATGGCTTCGAGAGGCCCGGTCTTGCCGGAGCCCCACGCGGCGACCACCGTCTTCAGCAGGTCGGCCACCACGTCGGGATTCGAGAGGGCTTCGGCCGCGGGGGCGTCCACGCACTTGGCGAGCACCGCGTCGACCGCGGCGGCCTTCAGCGCGTCGAGCGCCTGGGCGGAGGCCATGCGGAGTTCCGATTCCACGTTGCGGCGGCTTTCGGCGGCCTGCGCCTCGGCTTCGTCGACGATCGACTTGGCCTTGGCCTGCGCGTCGGCGACGATCTTCTCCGCCTTCGCGGTCGCCTCGGCGACCAATTGCTCCGCCTGCCTTTCCCCTTTTTCGACGCCTTCCTTGAAGAGCTGATCCGCGATCTCGCTGATTCTGTTTTCCATCTGCTGTTTGATCTCCACGGAAAAAGGGCCCGCCGAAACCGTTTCGGCCGTGATTTATAAACTATTCCCAAAATCGGGGAAAAGTCCGTTTTTTTGTAAAATCGGCCTTAATGAGGGCGCTTTTCCGGGGAAAAACGGGCGGAAATCAGCCCGCGGAGCCCTTTCCGCGCAGTTCGGCGTCCAGGGCGCGGCACATGGCCACCGAAATCTCCTGCTCCTCGAGGAAGACGGTCCCCATCCCCTCGGCCACGATCCGGTCGGCCTCCTCGGCGCTGGTGCTGCGGATGAGGATGCGGACGGAGGGGCGGAGGATGCGCGCCACCTCGACGATGCGGTGGAGGTCGATGGCGTCGGTGGTGGTGACCGCGAGCGCGGCGGCCTGCGCGATGTGCGCCTGGATGAGCGTGCCCGCCTCGGAGACGTTGCCCGTGACGGCGTGGACGCCCTGCTCGCGCAGCTGCTCGACCACGGTGCGGTTGGAGTCGGCCACCACGAAGGGAATCCCCTCGTGCTGGAGGTACTCGACGATCCGCCTGCCCACGCCGGCGTAGCCCACGACCACCACGTGGCCCGTGAGCGCGCGGTGCGGCACCGACGCGGGCAGCTGGGCCAGCGGGTCGGCGGGCCGGTCGACGATGCGCGCCAGCATCGGGTTGGAGAGGATGCGCCGCTGCAGCGGCGTGACGAAGCGGAAGACGAGCGAGTTCAGGCCGATGGAGAGGATGGCGCAGGCCACCACCAGGCTCTGCACGTCGGGCTCGATGACGCCGAGCGACTTGCCGAGCGCCACGAGGATGAAGGAGAATTCGCCGATCTGCGCGAGGCCGGCGCCGACCGTCAGCGCGGCGTTGAGCGGATAGCGGAAGACCAGCATGATCGCGCTGGCCACCACCGGCTTGCCGACCATCACGACGCCCACGGTGAGCAGCAGCCAGAGCGGCTCCTTCAGCAGCACGCGCGGGTCGAAGAGCATGCCCACGGAGACGAAGAAGAGGATGGAGAAGAGGTCGCGGAAGGGCTGCGACTCCTGCCCGGCGCGCGTCGCCAGCGGCGACTCCTTCACGATCATCCCGGCGAAGAAGGCCCCCAGCGCGAACGAGACGTCGAAGAGGGCGTAGGCCGCGTAGGCGATGCCGACCGCCACGGCGATCACGCTGATCATGAAGAGCTCGTGCGAGCCGTTGCGCGCCACGCGCCACAGCAGCCACGGGAAGGTGCGCGTGCCGATCACCAGCATCAGCCCCACGAAGACGGCGATCTTGCCGAAGGTCTTGAGCAGCGCGAGCGCCAGCGCGCCGGCGCCGAGCGACTCGCCGGAGCCGCCCGCGAGCCAGCCGGAGAGCGGCGGCAGGAGCACCAGCAGGACGACGGTCAGCAGGTCCTCCACGACCAGCCATCCCACCGCGATCTGCCCCTTGATGGTGGCGATGTCGCCGGTGGACTCCATGTTGCGGATCAGCACGACGGTCGACGCGACCGAGAGCGCCATGCCGTAGACGACGCTCTGCCCCCAGGGCCAGTGGAGCGAATGGGCCAGCGCGGAGGCGGCGCAGATGGTCACGGCGGTCTGGACGATGGCGCCCGGCACGGCGATCTTCCGCACCGCCATCAGGTCCTTGAAGGAGAAGTGCAGCCCCACGCCGAACATCAGCAGCATCACGCCGATCTCGGCCAGCTGGTCGAAGAGCTCGGCGTCGACCTTCAGCCCCAGGAGCGTGGGAAAATGCTCCGCGACGAACGGCAGCGCGGAGCCGATGACGATCCCGGCGGCGAGGTAGCCCACCAGCGCGGGAAGGCGGATCTTGGTGGCGACGAGCCCGCAGAAAAGCGCCAGGCCGAGCCCCAGCACCAGCGTGGTGATGAGCTCGAACTCCCCGGCGGAGCGGACTGCGGCTTCGGCGACCGTTTCGACCATGGGCCTAATCTAGATAATTGCTATTTTCGGGCCGAATCCGGCGGGCGAAGAGGCCCGCGCGAAGGAGTTTCCATGGGCTTCAAATGCGGCCTCGTCGGCCTTCCCAACGTCGGCAAATCGACCATTTTCAACGCCGTCACCCGGGCGGGCGCCGAAATGGCCAACTACCCCTTCTGCACCATCGAGCCCAACGTGGGCGTGGTCGAGGTCCCCGACCCCCGGCTGCAGGTGCTGGCCGGCTTCGTCCACCCGCAGCGCATCGTGCCCGCGGTCATGCAGTTCGTCGACATCGCCGGCCTGGTGGCGGGCGCCTCCAAGGGCGAGGGGCTGGGCAACCAGTTCCTCAGCCACATCCGCGAGACCGACGCCATCCTCCACGTGGTCCGCTGCTTCGAGGACCCCGACGTGGTGCACGTCAGCGGCTCCGTCGACCCGCTCCGCGACGTGGAGATCATCGAGACCGAGCTGATCCTCAAGGACATGGAGACCCTCGACGGCGCGATGACCAAGGCGACGAAGATGGCCCGCGGCGGCGACAAGGCCGCCAAGATCCGCCTCTCCGCGTTCGAGAAGATCGGCGCGCTCCTGGACGCCGGCAAGCTCGCGAAGAACGCCGAGCTGACCGAGGAGGAGGAGGTCGAGATGCGCGGCGTGGGGCTGCTGACCGCCAAGCCCGTCTTCTACTGCGCCAACGTGCTGGAGAGCGAGGCCGCCACGGGCAACGCCCACGTGGAGAAGCTGCGCGCCTACGCGGCCGAGCACGGCGGCGACGTGGTGGTCATCTGCGGG
>CADBQJ010000061.1 GCA_902796785.1 Fibrobacter succinogenes | reverse complement strand
CGCTGACCCGGTGCTTTTCGCGTTCGCGTGATACATTGTTAATTTCGCATTGCTCATCTGTGTGATCCTTTCTTTCGGTTTTTTTGTTTTTGCCCTTGTGGGGGCTTGACGGCGCATATTATAGTCTTTCGCTTTCCCAATTGCAATAGGGAAAGCGAAAAAAAACTAAAAAAAGTTTGTTATTGGGTAAAAAATAGAGAAAACAGTCGATTTTTTTTTTTTTTTTTTTGCGCGCAATGGCGGCAAAACACGCCCGGAAGGGCGCGCCAGGGGCAAAAAAACGCGCGGCGAAAGGCTAGGATACCAGGACGGCGGCCCGGCGGCACTTGGGACAATGCGCGTACGCGTAGCGCTTGCCCGCGCGCTTGTGCGATCCACCGTCGACGCGGTACTCGATATTGCAGCGGGGGCACTTCGGGCGCGGTGCCTGGATTACCGGCGGAGGGGCGGAGGTTTCTTTTTTCATGGTTTTCCTTTCGTTGTGGTGGTGGTTTACAGAAAAACTACTTCGTCGCCGCCGCCGTCGTCGGCCTGGTAGGTCCCGTCGCCGGTGAGACCGACGGACCCGGCGAGCGCAAGCGCCATCGCGCCGGTGTCGAGGAAGTCGTGCGGGTCGTTCGACTCCCAGATATACTTCCAGCGGTCGTCGCCGAGCGCCTGCTTGCCCTTGAGCTTTTCGTTCGAGACCTGGAGCGCGAACTGCGAATGGTCCGCGCCTCCGTCGAAGAGCGAGAGCGAGCCGGGCGCGCCGATCTCCGCGCCCCATGCCTTCTGGTAGCGCTCCTTGTAGACGTCGGCGTTGAAGGCCAGCCATTCGCGGTGCTGCGCGTCGCGGCACCGCACGGTGTCGTTCAGTGCCGCGCGGATGCGTGACTTTACGTTGGGGTTCCAGTTCTTTCCGGCGCGGCCGAGCATGGGCGTCGCGGCGAGAGCGCAGAGCTGCGCGGACTGCGGCGCAAAGCGCGTCACCGCCTTGAACTGCCGCCCGCCCGCGTCCACGCCCCACAGGTCGAGCTTGATTCCGAGCGAGGCGATCTCCCGGCCGTGCTCGGCCAGCGCATCGAACACGCGCGACTCGAACTCGACGTCGTTCAGCGCGTCCGGGATCCTCACCGGCGCGGCGCGGTAGGCCATGACGAGGCCGCACAGCGAAAGGTCGAAGGAGTAGACGCTCGTCGAAAGCGCATATCCCGGGTTGATGTCCGTCGCCGCCACGGTGAGGACGGCGTTCGGCACGGGCATGTTCGGCGGAACTCCGCGCCGTATGCGCGAGAGGACGAGCCTCTGCGTGAGGACGAACGCGAAGGCGGAGGCGGGCGGGCGCATCTGGTATTCCGAGAAGAAGGCCATCTCGCCGATCTCGAAGAGCTTGTCGAGCGCGAACTGGTAGGCGGACACCTGGGTGCGGCGGTCGCCGTCGCCGGGGTCGAACATCTCCGCCCCGCGCTCGATGTCCTCCCGGTGCTCGGCGTAGAAGGCGCGGCCGCGCTCGTCGCCGATGCGCTTCTCCGCGAAGTACCGCTCCTTCCACTCCTCCGGCCCCCAGGAGACCACGAGCCGCTCGGTGGTCGTGCGCCATGCGGGATTGCGCTCGGGATCCGCGAAGCGCTCGGATATGTCGTTGAGCCTGACGGGCGTCGACGCCATCACGGCGGCGGTCCTGACGTCCGACGAGCCGAGGTTGAGGATCACGTTCTGGATGTTGGCCTCGATCTTGTTGAGGACGCCTTCGGTCTCCGCGCCCGTCTGCGGGTCGTCGATGAAGATGAAGTCCGGACGCCTCGACTTGATGTTGAGTCCGCGGATGCGCTGGTCCGCTCCGCGCGCCGCGAGTATTCCGCCGGTGTTGGGATATCCGTCGAGCTGCGCGAGGCGGCGGTGTCCGCCGCGCGCGGAGGTGTCCTCGATGCCGGTGCGGCGGCCGTGGTACGTCTGGTGGCGGGTGCGCTGCGGGGTGAGCGCGACGTCGGCGAGGGGGATTGCGATCTCCGGAAAGTCCGCCGCGATCATCGGATCCTCGGAGAGCGTCTCCCATATCTCCTTCGCCGCCGCCTCCGACATGTTTTTCGATGCGGAGATGAAGAGGATGAAGGAGCGGTGCCCGTAGCAGAGGCACCATTCGGCGGCGACCTTGAGCCATGTGGTCTTGCCCTTGCCGCGGGGCCAGCGGACGTGGCGGTTGCCGCCGTTGAGGATGGTGTCCTGGAGAGTCAGGACGAATTCCAGCATCCGCGGCGAAGGGGCGCGGTGCAGCATCTTGTGCGCGCCGGTGCAGTAGAGCCGGCCGAAGAGCGGAAGGTCGTACCGGCAGCGCTCGCGTATCCTGCGGTGCCTCGGCGGCGGTATCTCGCCGATGTCGCGCCCGGCGGCGCGGTGTTTGCGCTGGCGCTCCAGGTCGGACATCGGCCCGGAGCCTTCCGCCGCCGGCCATGCCGTGCCCGTGAGCTGCGCGGCGAGATTCCTTTCCGCCGCGGCCTGCTCGGCTGCGCGGCGCTCGCGCGCGGCGGCCTGGGCGGCCTTCGCCTTCTCTAGGCGCGCCGCCTCGCGCTCGGCCTTGTAGAGTATGTCCGCCTCGTCCCACCACCTGAGCTGCTCGTCGGTCAGCGGCGCGTCCTGCATGAGCGCGGCCTGGCGCTTGTTGTAGGAACGCGCCTTGACGATGCCGTAGATTGTCTCGCGGTCGAAGAGCATGGGGGTCTGGGGGGCTGTTTTCTTTCGGGGTCGGCTGGGGTTGACGGAGGGGGAAGGGCGCGGCGGAGGCCGTTATCCGCCGCGCCGGATGAACAGGACCGGCGGATTACCACCAGTCGCCGGACGCGCCTGCGCCCGTCTCGTTCATCGCGCCGCCGCCGCCGGAGGCGTAGCCGCGCTTGGAAGAACGCTTCACCATTTCAGAATCACCCCCTTTTCCCTGAGATCTTCGGCCGTCATCGCCGCCTTGCGGTCGCGCGACGCAATCGGGCCTCCTCCAAGAAACACCAGCTGCATGTCGCCTCTCTCGTCCCTGACAGGACGGCCGGACCCGTCGACGAGCCGCGTGAAGCACCAGAGGTTGCACGGCGAATGGACCATCGACGGGCTGTTCCAGAGGACGCGGTAGACGTCCGGGAACGTGCGCGCGGTCTTCGCGAGGCCGCCCGCCTTCCAGACCGCCCGGTTTATGCACAGGATGTACTTGTACATGTCCGGATGCGAGAAGGCCGCCATTTCGGGGTTGCCGTCCGTCATCACGCGGAGGAAGTCGGGGAAGGTGAAGAGCGTCTTGCCCGACCGGGCGTGCTCGTCCCAGGCGTAGTCGGTGAAGTGCTGCACGCTGTTCATGTGCTTGCCGAGCTTCGCGCAGGCGAGGTCGTCCATGTGGCAGGGGAGCGGGCCGCACACGGAGTAGGCGTGGAGTCCACGGCGGTTCATGCGCCTGTACTGGCGCACCCAGTGGTAGAACTGGCCGTCGTGGCGTATCGTCTCGTCGAGGACGCCGTCGGCCTCGAGCATCTCCCGCCGGGCGCCGGACATCGTGGTCGCGTCGCGGGAGTTGAGCGAGAGCGGCATGACGAGATAGCGGTCGATGCCGCTCTCGAGGAGCGTGTCCTCGAGCGAAATCAGGTCCTCCTCCGGCATCCACTGCCCGACGCACGGATTTATGCCGATGATGACCTCCCATCCGCGCGACTTCGCGTATCGCGCGAGCTCGATGCGGTCCGCGGGGTCGGGCGCGCCCGGCTCTATGCGGCGGGAGATCTCCGGGGACGTCGACGAGATCGTGATATACATGACGACGTTCTTCTTCCTGAAGGCGTCGAGGGCCCGCCAGGCCGACGGATCGGAGACGCCCTTCGTCTGGAAGAACACGCCGTTCGGGACGAGGTCTAGGAGCTCGAGGACGGCGCGGGTGTTGTCGCCGTTCGCCTTGCAGAAGGGGTCGGAGCGGTTCGAGACGCAGACGGGATATCCGAGGTTGAAGAGCGCGTCGCCGAGTGCGCCGGAGGTCGAGCGTCCGAGGCAGAGCTTGCCGAGCTTCGCGATGGAGAAGCGGCGGTCCGCCGAGCGCAGCGACGCGAAGCAGTAGGCGCAGGCGTGCGAGCACGTGTTGCCGCTGTAGTCCAGGGCGGCGGGATGGATGAAGAGTTCGCCTTTGAATACGTCAAGCATCGTTTTTCCTTTCGTTCAGTGGACTGGCCGCGACTTCGGCGGAAAAGGCTTTTTTGAGGATCTTCCCGAAGAGCGCCGCATCCGTCTTCGCGCCGTAGCGGTCCTTCAGCTCCTCGAACATCTCGTACTGCTCCTCGTTTTCCAGGATGAGGATCGGGTACTTGCGCTTCTCCGGGGCCTTCGCCTTGACGGACTCGAGGGTCTTGGCGAGGACGCCGTTCACCTGTCCGGGGAATCCCAGGCCGCCGGAGAGCTTGAACTTCGCGACGAGCGCGGCGACGGTCCCGGCGTCGAGCGACGAAAGCTCCTGGATCTTGTTGTCCGCGATCAGGTCGCGCGCCTCGGCCGCCTCGTCGGGGTAGTCCTGGTACTGGACGGGCACGTCCCATCCGCACTGCGTCGCGGCCGCGATGCGTCCGTGGCCCTTGATGACATACCCGGAGAGGTTCGAGACGACGACGGGGGCGCGCCATCCGTTTTCGCGGATGACCTCCGAGAGCGCGTCTATCTGGACTTTCGGGTGATAGTTCGGATTGTCCGGATGCGGCTTGAGCCTGCCGACCGGGACGAGCGGAAATCCCGTGTAGTTGACCGGTGTCTCGACCTGCGCTTTTTGAAGTGTATCTTCCATCTTAGGACTCCTTGCTCGCCGCCGGTTGCATTATGTGCGTAATGTCGGCCATGCACCCGCCGAAACAAGAGCCGCGCGTCACGATGCGCTGTCCGTTCGCGCCGATTGTGACGCGCTCCGGCGGGAGCCCGATGCTCTCGAAGGCCGCGTCGCGTTCGGCGAAGAACGCCGCGCGGCGGTTCATTTTCTCCTTGCGCGCGTCGGCGTCGGCCTTGCGCTTCTTTTTGCGGCTGCGGGCCCGGCTCTCGACGGTGAGGCGTTTGTGGCGCTCGCGCGCGCACTCATCGCTGCAGCAGCCCTGCAAGTGGTGTCGCGGCACAAACTCCGCGCCGCACTCGGGGCAGATTCGCGGCGTCGCGCTCACGACACGCCTCCTGTTAGTTCTTCGGCCAACCTTGCTATACAAAGAAGGAGGCAGATTGCCGCCGTCAACGGGACCGTGATGGGCCACATTATCGCATATCCCACCAATAGCAAGAGCGTTTCCGGTTCTGTGGGATTGTCGCAACAGCAACAGCTGGCAACCGCAAGGCTCGCCGCGAAAAAGGTGAGCAGAAATACAACTACGTACACAATAAGGCAAGTCATTTCGCGCCTCCTTTCTCGTCCTCGTAGGGCATCTGCGCCCATGCAAACTCGCACCTCGCACCCTTGTCGTGCTCAATTGCCATTCTTGTTTTCGCGCGCTTGACAGGGCAGTCTGAGCATATATGGCCCTTGTCACACTCCTCGCCGAATCGCTTCTCCCAATCGGCTGCATCGCCCACGTCGCAGTTGCGCAATGGGATGGCTAGGTCTCGCGAGATTATTTCACATAACCGCTTAGCCCACGTATCCACCGTTTTCCTGTCTACGGATTCACCCGTCATCGTCCCGCGTGTCATTTCTTCCACCACTCGCGAGACATCGCGCAACGCCCTGCGCATTACCATCATCTTATTTTCCATCGCCGACTCCTTCCTGCTTCTTCGCCGGGGCGAGTAGCCAGCGCACCATGCAGAAAACGCATGGGGCTTCCATGTCGATCCTGGGACACTCCTCGCAGTCGCGCACGGTCACGGCCGCCGCGTTCACGGCCTCTTCCGTGAGGTAAATGTCGCAGTTCCTCGGCGGCGCAGAAGACGCCTTTTCGATTTCGTCTATCACTTCGGCGACGTCTTGCATGGGCGTGTCGTCGGGCCAGTCGCAGACCTTAAGCAGGACTATCGCCTTTAACAGCGCCTCGCGCAACTTCGCGCAGTTGCCGCTCTCGCGCTTGCGCGCCGCTTCGAGGCGGTCGCAGAAATCTACGATATACGCACTATCGAATTGGTCGCGCGTCGTAGCGTCGAAGCGCTTCCCCGCGATGATGTCGTCGGTCGTCT
>CADBQJ010000060.1 GCA_902796785.1 Fibrobacter succinogenes | reverse complement strand
GCGATCTTCTTCATGCTGGTCATCGATTCGCGCAGCTCTTCGCCCACGATTTCGACGTCGTGGTTGCGGATGGCGGCGTTCACTTCGATCAGCTCGGCGTTGTCGACCGAATTCGACTTGCCTTCGTTGTAGATCTTGCCGATCACGTCGGTGTCGATCCCCTTCATGAAGCCTTCGAGCATGGGCACGGCGGCGTTGGCGAAGAGGTAGCAGCCGTATTCGGCGGTGTCGCTGATCACCTTGTTCATCTCGTAGAGCTTCTTGCGCGCGATGAGGTTGGCGATGAGGGGCACTTCGTGGAGCGATTCGTAGTAGGCGCTTTCGGGCATGATGCCGGCGGCGCACATGGTTTCGAACGCCATTTCCACGCCGCACTTGATCATGGCGACCATCAGCACGCCGCGGTCGAAGAATTCCTGCTCGTCGATGTCGACGTCGGCGGAGGCGGTCTTTTCGAAGGCGGTGTTGCCGGTGGCTTCGCGCCAGGCGAGCAGCTTCTTGTCGCCGGCGGCCCAGTCTTCCATCATCGTGGAGGAGAATTCGCCCGAGATGATGTCGTCCTGGTGCTTTTCGTAGAGCGGGCGGAGGATCTTCTTCATCTCTTCGCCGAGCTGGAACGCCTTGATCTTGGCGGGGTTGGAGAGACGGTCCATCATGTTGGTGATGCCGCCGTGCTTGAGGGCTTCGGAAATCACTTCCCAGCCGTCCTGCACGAAGCGGGCCGCCCAGGCGGGGTCGATGCCCTTTTCCACCATCTTGTCGAAGCAGAGGATGGAGCCGGTCTGCAGCATGCCGCAGAGGATGGTCTGCTCGCCCATCAGGTCGCTCTTCACTTCGGCCACGAAGGAGGATTCGAGCACGCCGGCGCGGTGGCCGCCGAGGCCGCAGGCGTAGGCCTTCGCCCAGGCCCAGCCCTTGCCTTCGGGGTCGTTGCGGCGGTGGACGGCGATCAGGGTGGGCACGCCGAAGCCGCGCATGTATTCGTTGCGCACTTCGGTGCCGGGGCCCTTGGGGGCGGCCATGATCACGGTGATGTCCTCGCGGATCTGCATCCCTTCTTCCACGATGTTGAAGCCGTGGGAGTAGAGCAGGCCGGCGCCCTTCTTCATCAGGGGCATGACGGCGGAGACCACCTTGGAGTGCTGCTTGTCGGGGGTGAGGTTGACGACGAGGTCCGCGGTGGGGATCAGCTCTTCGTAGACGCCGACCTTGAAGCCGTTGTCGGTCGCGTTCTTCCAGGAGGCGCGCTTCTGCTCGATGGCTTCCTTGCGGAGGGCGTAGGAGACGTCCAGGCCGGAGTCGCGGAGGTTCAGACCCTGGTTCAGCCCCTGGGCGCCGCAGCCGACGATGACGATCTTCTTGCCCTTGAGGGCGTTGACGCCGTCGCTGAATTCGGACGATTCCATGAAGCGGCAGTGGCCGATTTCGTCGAGCTTGAGCCGCAGGGGGAGGGTGTTGAAGTAGTTCATGTTTTGCTCCGATTGACGTGAAACGGGTTTTACGGGCCGAAAACTAGCAAATCGGGCCCGAAAGGGCTAGACGATGGACCGGTTGTCGTCCTCGGTCTTGTTGGCGGCGCTGTAGCCGTTTTCCTGCCGGCGGACGTTCACCTCGTTCTTCTTCATGTAGATGTCGAAGACCTTGTCGGCCCCCATCCCGGCGCAGAGGGCCAGGCTCATCCAGAAATGGAGCTGGTCCACGATCTCCACCCGGATGTTCTGCATGTCGAGCGTGTCCTTGCTCCACCACTTCCAGAGGAGCTCGTCGTCCAGCTCGCGGCATTCGTCGCGCAGGGCCTTCAGGTAGTTGCCCAGCCAGCGGTTGGTGTCGGTGTTGGGCCCCTTGGGCTCGTCGGAACGGCCCATTTCCACCAGGTCGCGGGTGGTCAGCGGGGTCCCGTCGAGTTTTTTGAGCCCCTGTTTCCGGAACACGAGGTCGTTCAGTTTTTCCTGGGCGTCGAAGAGCGCGTCGAGTTTGTCCATGTTTTTTCCCTTCCGGCGAAAGCGGACGACAGGGGCAAAGATAGCCCTTCACTTGCTAAATTGTCCCCGAAGAGGCAAAAAAGCGAGGGTTCGCCGTGTACCAATACCTCACGCTGCTCGACAAGGTCCTGAAGGAAGGGACCGAGAAGTCCGACCGCACCGGCACGGGCACCAAGAGCATCTTCGGCTATCAGATGCGCTTCGACCTCAAGATGGGCTTCCCCCTCCTGACGACGAAGAAGCTGCACCTCAAGTCCATCATCTACGAGCTCCTCTGGTTCCTCCGCGGCGACACGAACATCGCCTACCTCAAGGAGCACGGCGTCTCCATCTGGGACGAATGGGCCGACAAGGACGGCGAGCTGGGGCCGGTCTACGGCCACCAGTGGCGCTCCTGGCCCAAGCCCGGCGGCGGCTCGATCGACCAGATCGCCCGCGTGGTCGACGAAATCCGCGAAAATCCCGACTCCCGTCGGCTGATCGTCTCCGCCTGGAACGTGGCCGAAGTGGACCGGATGGCCCTCCCCCCGTGCCACCTGCTCTTCCAGTTCTACGTGGCCGGCGGCAAGCTCTCCTGCCAGCTCTACCAGCGCAGCGCCGACATCTTCCTCGGCGTCCCCTTCAACATCGCCTCCTACGCGCTGCTGACGATGATGGTGGCCCAGGTGACCGGGCTGGGGCTCGGGGACTTCGTCCACACGCTGGGCGACGCCCACCTCTACCTGAACCACCTGGACCAGGCCAGGGAGCAGCTCTCGCGCACCCCCTACAGCCTCCCCCAGATGCGCATCGACCCCACGATCCGGCGGCTCGAGGACTTCACGTACGAGAGCTTCGAGCTGCTGAACTACGAAGCCCACCCCCACATCAAGGCCCCTGTGGCCGTCTAGGGCGGAATGGCGGAAGGGAAGCTCCGGATCCAGGCGATCGCCGCGGTGGCCGACGACGGCTCCATCGGCGACGGCAAGCGGATGCCCTGGCGCCTGCCCGACGACTTCAAGTGGTTCAAGGCGAAGACGCTCGGCCACGCGGTGATCTCGGGCCGGAAGAACTTCGAGGCGATGGGGCGTCCGCTCCCCGGCCGGCTCAACGTCGTGCTGACCCGCGACCCGGACTGGACCGCCGAGGGGGTCTCCGTGGCCCGCTCGCTCGACGAGGCCTTCGAAATCGCCGAAAAGTCGGGCGACCTCTCCCCCTTCGTCATCGGCGGCGGCGAAATCTACCGCCAGGCGCTCCCCCGCTGCTCCACGCTGTTGCTGACCGAGGTGCACAAGAGCTACGGAAGCCCGGTGAAGTTCCCCGAATTCGACCGCTCCGAGTGGAAGGAGGTCTACCGCGAGGAGCACCCCGCGGACGAGCGCCACGAGGCGGCCATGAGCTTCGTCGTGTTGGAAAGAATTAGGGATTAGGTCTTAGGGATCAGGGATCAGTGCGTATAATCCGCTTCGCGTCTTGATATTGAAAAGGGGCTCCGGAAAGGAGCCCT
>CADBQJ010000059.1 GCA_902796785.1 Fibrobacter succinogenes | reverse complement strand
CGCGGCGTCAACACGTTCGAAATCGCCGACTACCGCTGAGCCCGCCGCGATGATCGCCGCCGCGCCGATGATCCGCGCCTACCACGGGGACGACCAGGTCGCCCTCCGGCGCGCGTTCGCCGACGACCTGAAGCGCTGGTGCGGCGACAACGAGCTCGGCAAGGAGGTGCTGCACCTCGAGGAGTTCGACCCCGCCCGCGCGGGGCTCGCCGTCCTGGAGGCCTGCCAGACGCAGTCGCTCTTCGCGGAGCAGCGCGCCGTGGTGGTCCACGAGGCCGAGCGGTTCCCGGAAAGCGCGCTTCCCGAGCTGTCGAAGTGGCTGGACGACCCCACGCCGGGCACCGCCCTCTTCCTGCTCTTCGGCAAGTGGGACGGCCGGTCCAGGACGGCCAAGCGGCTCGCCGCCGTCCCCGACGCCGTCCGCGCGTTCGACGCCCCCAAGCCCTGGGAGATGGCGAAGGCCGTGGCGAAGGTGGCCGAGGAGAACGGGTTCCGGACGACCCCCGCGGTCGCCGAGCGGATCGCCGACCTGCTGGGCGACAGCATCGACCGCGTGCGGATCGAGTTCCTCAAGCTCTCCTGCTATTTCGCCCCCGCGCTGGCCAAGGCGAAGGGCGGGCTGAACCTCACGCCCGAGATGGTCGAGGAGACCATCGTGGAGCAGAGCGAGGGCAACGTCTTCGACTTCGTCGAGCATTTCGTCAAGCGCTCGCCCTCGGCCCCGCACATGCTGCGGCAGATGCTCGACCGCGGCGGCGACCCCTATTTCGTCCACTCCGCGGTCTTCAACGCCGTCTGCAGGACGCTGCTGGGCTCGCTGCTTTCCGCGCGGGGCGCGAACGAGGCGGAGATCGCCGCGGCCATGGGGATCACCGAAAGGCAGTTCCACTACCGGCGCTCCTGGCTGAGGGCGCGCCCGATCAACGAACTGGAGCGGCTGGTCGTCCGGCTCGAGGAGATCGAAGACCAGATGAAGTCCGGCGGACTCGCCGGAATCCGAAGCTACGAACTTGCGATGCTGCCGCTGATGGTCGCGCCGCAGAGGAGAAACAGGCAATGAGCAACGAAAAACCGAGCGCCATCCGCACCGAGAACGGCTGGCTTGGCGTGGGATACGAGGGGATCAACGTCCCCGGCGTGAAGACGCTGCCCGAGATGTGGAAGTGGATCTACCACAACCGCCCGCAGCCCGACGCGTTCCTCTACCTGCGCCACGGCAACTGGGTCCCCATGTCGAGCGAGGACTTCAACGAGCAGATGCAGTGCCTGGCCCTGGCGCTCGAGGCGCACGGCGTGGCCCCCGGCGAAACGCTCGGCATCATCGCATCGCCCTCGCCCTGGTGGCTGATGATGGACCTGGCCGTGCAGAGCATCGGCGGCACCACGGTGCCCCTCTTCCCCAACCTGACCATCGAGAACTTCGACTTCGAGGTGGACAAGGCCCGCATCCGCCACCTCTTCATCGACCAGGACCGCATGCTCTCCTCGTCGATCCGCAAGCGGCTGGGGAGCTTCGACACGGTGATCGCGCAGGGGGCCTCGCGCTCCGGCTACACCCCCGTCTTCCTCTTCGACCTGATCGACGAGGGGCGCGTGCTCCGCGAAAAGCACCCCGACCGCTACGACGAGCTCTGCTCGCGGCTGACCCCCGACCGGGTGGCCACGATCATCTTCACGAGCGGCTCGAGCGGCACCCCGAAGGGGGTCCAGCTGACCCACGCCAACTTCCTCGCCCAGATGCGCAGCACCTGGGGCCGCTTCCCGATGAACTACAACGAGGACAAGGCGCTCACCGGGCTTCCCATCGCGCACGCCTTCGAGCGCGTGATCGTCTACTACTACGTCAGCGCCGGCGTCAAGCTCTACTTCGCCGACGACACGCGCCACCTGGGCGAGCTGCTGCAGAGCGTCCACCCGCAGACGCTCACCGTCGTGCCCCGCCTGCTCGACAAGGTGCTGGAGAAGATGCGCGCCAACGCCAACTCCTCCAAGCCCGTCGTGAAGTGGTTCGTCAACGCCGCCATCGACTACGCGCTCGCCAAGGCGCCCGCCATCGAGAGGAACCCGGCCGCGAAGAGCCACGTCACCTCGCCCCTGCACTGGGTCTTCGACAAGATCGTCTACCGGAAGATGCGCGCCGCCCTCGGCGGGAACCTGCGCTACCTGGTCTCCGGCGGCGCCAAGCTGGCGCGGAGCACCGAGAACTACTTCCTGAACATCGGCCTGCCGCTCGTGGAGGGCTACGGCCTGACGGAATGCTGCCCGATCGTCTCGGCCAACGTCCCGTGGAACAACGGCATCGGCTCGGTGGGCTACCCCTTCCCCGACGAGGAGGTGAAGCTGAGCGAGGAGGGCGAGCTGCTCGTGCGCGGCCCCAACGTGATGCTGGGCTACCTCGACGAGCCCGAGATGACCGCGGAGGCGATGCGCGACGGCTGGTACCACACCGGCGACAAGGCCGTCATCTCCGACGACGGCCGCATCTCCATCGTGGGCCGCGTCAAGGAGCTCTTCAAGACCTCCAACGGCAAGTACGTCTCGCCGCTGCCCATCGAGCACGCGCTGGAAAGCCACCCCCTCGTCGCGATGGCGATGGTCGTGGCCGACGGCCGCAAGCACCCCGGCGCGCTGCTCTTCGTGGACAACTCCGTCGTCCCCGCCTGGCAGAAGTCGCACAACCTGCCCGCGCAGTCCGCCGACGAGTTCTGGCGCAACCCGCTGGTGATGGAGGAGCTGCAGAAGCTGGTCGCCGACGTCAACGCGAAGCAGTGCTCCTGGGAGCGCGTCGTCCGCTGGCGCGTGATCCAGAAGGTGCCGAGCATCGCCGACGGCGGCCTCACGCCCACGCTCAAGCTGCGCCGGCCGATCGTCGAAAAGCGGTTCGCCGCCGAAATCGAAAGCCTCTACGCCTAGGCCGCGCATGGAAAACGAACGCTTCGCGTCGCGGCTCGGGTTCCTGCTGATCGCCGCGGGCTGCGCGGTGGGCGTCGGCAACGTCTGGAAGTTCCCCTACGTCGCGGGCCAGAGCGGCGGCGGGCTCTTCATCCTCGTCTACCTGCTGATGCTGCTGCTCTTCGGGTTCCCCGTCCTGGCGATGGAGTTCTCCGTGGGGCGCGCGGCGCAGCGCAGTCCCGTCCTCGCCTTCCGCGCGCTGGAGCGGCCCGGGACGAAATGGCACCTCAACGGGCTGGCCGGCATGCTCGGCTGCTACGGGCTGATGTCCTTCTACACCGTGGTCACCGGCTGGATGCTCCACTACTTCGTCGCCTCCGCGCGGGGCGACTGGGCGGGCCTCTCCGCCGAGGAGATCGCCGGGCTCTTCCCGCAGTACCTCCAGTCGACGCCCCGCATGGGGTTCTGGCTCGCGTTCGTGGTCGTCGCCGGCACCTTCGTCTGCTCGTTCGGCGTGCAGAAGGGGCTGGAGCGGGTCACCAAGGCGATGATGACCGGCCTGCTCGCGCTCCTGGTCGTCCTCGCCCTCCACGG
>CADBQJ010000058.1 GCA_902796785.1 Fibrobacter succinogenes | reverse complement strand
CCCGCGTTGGAGTCGTGCCACTGCGCGAAGGCCACCAGCCCGCCGGGGAAGTCGAAGACCTCGCTGTAGGGCTTCCCCTCCTCGTCGGTCCGGCGTTCGTCGGTCAGCGTGAAGCGCAGCCCCTTGTTGAGGTAGGCCAGCTCGCGCATGCGGTCGGCGAGCGTCTTGAAGTCGTATTCGGTCTCGGTGAAGATGGTGGCGTCGGGCTGGAACTCGATGGTCGTGCCGCGGCGCCCGTCGAAGGGAAGCTCCTCCTGCGGACCCAGCGGCCTGCCCTTGCTGAAGCTCTGCGTGACGGTGCGGTCGTCGCGGCTGACGGTGGCCTTGAGGTCGGCCAGCGCGTTCACGCAGCTCACGCCCACGCCGTGCAGGCCGGCGGAGACCTTGTAGGTCTTGGCGTCGAACTTGCCGCCCGCGTGCAGCTTGGTGAGCACCACCTCGAGCGTGCCGATGTGCTCCTTGGGGTGCACGTCGATCGGGATGCCGCGGCCGTTGTCGACCACCTTGATCCCGTTGGTCTTCGTGATGGTCACCTCGATGTGGGTGCATTCGCCGGCGAGCGCTTCGTCCACGGAGTTGTCGACCACTTCCCACACCAGCTGGTGCAGGCCGCGCGCGTCGGTGCTGCCGATGTACATGGCGGGGCGGACGCGAACGGCCTCGAGCCCTTCGAGCACGGTGATGTTGCCGCCGGTGTAGTCCTGTTGCTCTTCTGCGTTTCCGCTCATTGCGAAACCTCCGTGTGGGCCCGAAAGAAAGGCCTTGCGCGCCTTTGCAAAGGTAGCAAAAACGACCCTATATTATCTACTATTTGATCCGTGAACACCCGGCTCGCCCGCCTGTGCCTCTGCGCGCTCCTCCCGCTCCTCGGCTGCGCCCCCGCCGACACGGCCCCCCGCGAGCCGTTCGCCCTCGCCGGCGCCACCGTCACCCTCGAGACCCGCGGCGCCGGACGCGTCTCCCCCTCCGTCCGGGCCGGCCGCCTCCTCTGGGGCGAAGGCTCCCTCTCCTCGCACCGCCGCGTCCTCCTGGCCGAGAACTTCCCGGCCCGCGCCGAGCTCCTGCGCGACGCCCTCGCCGCCGAGCTCTCGCGCCGGGGCGCCGACGTGCTGCCGGGCGAAGGCGGCGAGGCGGTCGTGCGCCTGGACGCGGAGATCCAGCTGGGCGAATCGGAGACCCTGGTCCCCGGCTACGACCGCAAGGGGCGCAAGGTCTCGCTCACGAGCCTGAAGCGCTGCGCGATGGCCGCCGGGACGGGCTCGGTCGACCTGCGCGGCGAGCGCGTCCTCTTCGACCCCGAGGCGCTCTGGTGCGACACGCTCCTGGCCGAAACCCGCGCCGACGCCTTCGCCCGCGCCTCGTGGGGCGAGCTGGTCGACCGCGCGGCGGAGCGGATGGCGCGCGTCTGGGCGCGCCGGATCCACGCGGCCCTGCTCGGGCGCCCCTCCGGCCCCGGCGACGACCCCTTCGACGACGCGCCCGCGGCGCGGCCGGAGGAACCGTGATCTTCCTCGACGTCAACACCTTCCTCAGCGAGAAGAGCGGGGGCATCAAGACCTACCACCTGGCCAAGATCGCGTTCTTCCGGAAGCATCCGGAGCACCGCTACGTCGTGGTCGGGCCCGGCGCGGAGAACTCGCGCGAGGAGATCGCCCCCAACGTGCTCCGCGTGCGGATCAAGGGGCCGAAGGCCACGAAGGACCCCCGGGGATACCGCCTGCTGCTGAACGCGCGCGCGCTGAAGCGGCTCGTCCGCGAGTTCGAGCCGGACGTCGTGGAGACGGGCGACCCCTGGCTGAGCGGCCCGATGCTGCTGGCCATGCGCCGGTTCGGCCTGCGCGTGCGCATGCTCTCCAGCTTCTACCACGGCGACCCCGTCCGCACCTACATCCGCCCCTGGGCCGCGCGGCGGTTCTGGCGCGCCCCGCTCGCCGCGCTCGCGGGAAAGATCTTCTACGCGCTGCAGCGCGCCTACGACCTCACGGTCGTCTCCTCGCGCGAGATGGAGCGCCACCTGAAGTCCATGGGCGTGCGCGTCGCGCTCGCCCCGTTCGGCTGCCCCGAGGAGTTCCTCGCGCGCGGACAGAAGCGCGCCCTCCGCCCGGGCGAGCCGGTCCGCCTGGTCTACGCCGGACGCCTCGACCCCGAGAAGGGGACCGACCTGCTCGCCGCGGCCGTCCCGCGC
Source organism: Fibrobacter succinogenes (assembly GCA_902796785.1). GTDB lineage: Bacteria > Fibrobacterota > Fibrobacteria > Fibrobacterales > CADBQJ01 > CADBQJ01. Next base: position 4,543 of record CADBQJ010000058.1, on the reverse strand, counting down.
CTGCTCGACTGGGGGAACGTGGAGGTGACCGTCCTCGGCCGCGGCTCCCGCGAGGAGCGCTTCCGCGACCCCGCCTGGCTGGCCTGCCCGCGCTACCGCGCCGTGGGCTACCTCGCCGACCGCGGCAAGCTCCTGGACGAGCTCTCCGGCCACGACTTCCTCCTCTCCACCTGCCCGTGGGAGACCTTCGGGCTCGGCGTCCTCGAATGCCTGGCGCTGGGGATTCCCGCCGTGGCGCCGTCCCGGGGCGGCGCGGGCGAACTGGTCGAGGAGGTGGCCCCCGAGGCGCTCTACGCGCCGGGCGACCTACACTCGCTGCTCGACGCGCTGCTGCGCGTCATGGGCATGGACTACGGAAGGCTCTCCGAACGGGCGCTCCAGACGGCGCGCCGCTACGGGTCGTGGGACGCCTCCTTCGAACGGCAGACAGAACTCTACGCGCGGGAGCTTTCCGCCCGCGAAGGGGAATCCGCATGAACGACGGACGCCGCGTCCACGTCGCCCTCCACGACGTCGCCCCGTTCCACCTCGACCGCGTCCGGCGCGCCGAGGCCCTGATGGCGCGGGCCGGCGTGGAGAAGGCCACCTTCCTCCTCGTCCCCGACTTCCACCATCGCGGCGACTCCGCGAAGGACGAGCGCTTCGTCGAGTGGTGCCGCGGGCCGCATCCCTTCGAGATCGAATGGGCGCTGCACGGGCTCCACCACCTGGAGGAGAACGTCCCCGAGGGCGGATCGATGCGCGAGCGGTTCGACCGCGCCTGGATGACCGGCGGCGAAGGGGAGTTCCTCGCCGCGACGGTCGAGGAGGCGGACGCGAAGCTGAAGAGCGGGAAGGAGACATTCCGCGCGGTCTTCGGGCGCGACCCCTCGCACTTCGTGCCGCCGGCCTGGCTCTGGCGCGAGGGTCTTCCGAAGGCGCTCGCCGCGAACGGGCTGCGCAGCTTCGAGGCGCACAGGGGGATCTGCGCGGTCGGGCCGGAGGGCGACGCCGTCTGGCTCGTCGCGCCGGTGATCTCCTGGGCCACGCGCACGCTCTCGCGCCGCCTGGGCTCGCTCGTCGTCTGCCCCGCCCTGGCCGCGCTCTGGCGCGACGTCCCGCTCCTGCGCGTGGCGCTGCATCCGCACGACTTCGACTGGTCCGCCACGGCGGCGAGCGTCGAGAAGCTCCTGGAGAAGCAGCTGCGCCTGCGCGCGCAGACCTTCGTGGAGGAGGCCCTGGCGGACCTCCGCGCTCACTGAACGCAGCGCGCCGACGAGACGACGATCAGCGCGCCGTCGCGCCTCACCTCGAGCACGCCCTCGCCCAGCTCCCAGATCCGCCGGTCGCCGCCGACGTGGAAGGCCGCGTCGCCGGGCTTCAGCAGCGCGACGATCGGCGCGTGCCTCGGGAAGACGGCCATCGAGCCCTCCGCCGCGGGGACGACGAAGTGGTCCACCTCGCCGTCGAAGGCGTCGCCGTCGGGCGTGGAGACGGTCAGGCGGATCGGCATCCTAGCTCCCCGCCTTCGCGAACTCGGCCAGCACCTCGTCGATGCCGCCCTTCATGTAGAAGTGCTGCTCGGGCACGTGGTCGACCTCGCCGTTGAGGATCCGCGCGAAGGAGTTCACCGTGTCGTCCAGCTGGACGTAGCGCCCCTCCATGCCGGTGAAGTGCTCCGCGACGCCGAAGGGCTGCGAGAGGAACTTCTGGATCTTGCGCGCGCGGGCCACCGTCAGGCGGTCCTCCGCGGAGAGCTCGTCCATCCCCATGATGGCGATGATGTCCTGCAGCTCCTTGTAGCGCTGGAGCACCTGCTGCACCGCGCGGGCGGTCTCGTAGTGCCTGCGCCCCACGATCTCCGGCGCGAGGACGCGGCTGGAGGAGTCGAGCGGGTCCACCGCCGGGTAGATGCCGAGCGAGGCGATCTGGCGGCTGAGGTTCGTCGTCGCGTCGAGGTGCGTGAACGTGGTCGCCGGCGCGGGGTCGGTGTAGTCGTCCGCGGGGACGTAGACCGCCTGGATGGAGGTGATGGAGCCGTTGCGCGTGGAGGCGATGCGCTCCTGGAGCGCGCCCATCTCGGTGCCCAGCGTGGGCTGGTAGCCGACGGCGGAGGGGATGCGGCCCAGCAGCGCGGAGACCTCGGAGCCGGCCTGCGTGAAGCGGAAGATGTTGTCGATGAACAGCAGCACGTCCTTGCGCTCGGCGTCGCGGAAGTGCTCGGCGATCGTCAGCGCGGAGAGCGCCACGCGCGCGCGGGCCCCCGGCGGCTCGTTCATCTGGCCGTAGACCATGCTCGTCTTCCCGATCACGCCGGAGTCGGCCATCTCGCCCACGAACGACGTCCCCTCGCGCGTGCGCTCGCCCACGCCCGCGAAGACCGAGTAGCCGCCGTGCTCCTTGGCGACGTTGTTGATCAGCTCCATGATGAGCACGGTCTTGCCCACGCCGGCGCCGCCGAAGAGGCCGATCTTGCCGCCCTTCACGTAGGGGGCCAGCAGGTCGATCACCTTGATGCCGGTCACCAGCACCTCGGAGCCCGTGTTGTACTCCTCGAACTTCGGCGGGTCGCGGTGGATGGGAAGCCGCGTCTCGGCCTCCACCGGCCCCTTCTCGTCCACCGGCTCGCCGACGACGTTGAGCACGCGCCCCAGCGTGGCGGGGCCCACGGGCATCGTGATCGGGCTGCCGGTGTCCGTCGCCTCGACGCCGCGCCGCAGGCCGTCGGTCGAGTCCATCGCGACGGTGCGCACGACGTTCTCGCCCAGGTGCTGCTCCACCTCGAGCACGAGGTTGCCCTCGCCGCCGCCCAGCGCGGGATTGGTCGTCCGCAGCGCCGCGAAGACGGGCGGAAGCGCGCCGTCGGGGAACTCCACGTCCACCACGGGCCCGAGGATCTGGACGATTCTGCCTTTGTTCGCCGTTTCGTTTTCCATAGCCGTTCTCCGCTAGCTCTTCAGCGCCTCGGCGCCGGAGACGATTTCGGTCAGTTCCGTGGTGATCGCGCTCTGCCGCGCGCGGTTGGCCATCAGCGTCAGCCGGTCGATCAGGTCGCCCGAGTTGCGCGTGGCGTTGTCCATGGCCGCCATCCTCGCGCCGTGCTCGCCCGCCTGGCTCTCCAGGAGCGCCAGCAGCGTCCGCGCGCGCAGGCGCAGCGGCAGCAGGACGTCGAGCAGCGCCGCCGGCGAGGGCTCGAAGAGGCTCTCCTCCGGCGCGACGCGCCTTCCGTCCTCCGCGCCCGCCGGGGCGGGGTCCGTCTCCGCGGGCAGCAGCTTCGCGGAGGTCGGGCGCTGGGACAGCATCGACTCGAACCGGTTGTAGACGATCCAGACCTCGTCGACCTTCTTCGAGAGGAAGTCCGCCGCCGCCGACTCCGCGAGCGCCGCCGCGGTCCTGCCGGCGTCGCCGCGCGTCTCCTCGGGAGGCGCGGACGCCGCGAAGGCCGGGTCGGCCGCGAAGCGGTCGAGGGCGCGCCTGCCGACGGCGACCACCTCGACCTCCTTCCCGCGCGCCGAGAGCTCCGCGCAGAGCCGGAGCGCCTCGCCGATCGCGCGGTTGTTGAAGCTTCCGCAGAGCCCGCGGTCGGAGCTCGCCACGATCACGCGCGCGCGCCGGACCTCGCGGGGCTCGGCCAGCGGATGCGCCGTCCCGGCGGCCGCGACCGCGCGGGAGCATAGCTCCTCGGTCCGCTCCGCCCACGGGCGCGAGCGGAGCAGGGCCGCCTGCGCCTTGCGGTACTTCGCGGAGGCCACCAGCTGCATCGCGGCGGTGATCTTCCGGGTGTTCCGCAGGCTGCGGATGCGGACGCGGAGCTCCTTGACCGTCGGCATCCGCTACTCCCTCGAATCGGGGACGAACTGCGCGGCGAACCTGTCGAGCGCGCGCCGCATCTCCTCGACCAGCGAGGGCGACAGCTCGCCTTCGCGCTCGATCCGGTCCGGAAGGTCCGGCGCGGCGAGGTCGACGTATTCCAGCAGCTCGCGCTCGAACCGCGTCACCTGGTCCACGGGGAGGTTCTCCAGGTAGTTCTGGAGACCGGCGTAGAGGACGAGGACGATCTTGCCGATCGGCATCGGGCGCCCCTGCGGCTGCTTGAGCAGCTCCACGAGACGCGCCCCCTGCGCCAGCTGCTCGCGCGTGGCCTTGTCCAGGTCGCTCGCGAACTGCGAGAAGGCGGCCAGCTCGGCGTACTGCGCCAGGACGAGCTTCAGCCGCCCGGCCACCTGCTTGGTCGCCTTGATCTGCGCGTCGCCGCCCACGCGGGAGACCGAGATCCCCACGTCGAGCGCGGGGCGCCGGCCGGAGTTGAAGAGGTTGGCGTCGAGGAAGATCTGCCCGTCGGTGATGGAGATGACGTTCGTCGGGATGTAGGCCGACACGTCGCCCGCCTGCGTCTCGACGATCGGGAGCGCGGTCAGCGAGCCGCCGCCGCGCTCGTCGCTCATCTTCGCGGCGCGCTCCAGCAGGCGCGAGTGGAGGTAGAAGACGTCGCCCGGGAACGCCTCGCGCCCCGGCGGGCGGCGCAGCAGCAGCGACATCTGGCGGTAGGCCTGCGCGTGCTTGG
>CADBQJ010000057.1 GCA_902796785.1 Fibrobacter succinogenes | reverse complement strand
TTCCGCTTCGTCGACCCGGGCGGGTCGCTCTCCGCCGAGTCGGGCGTCTACGACCGCCGCAACGAGAAGGCCATGGCGCAGGGGGCCGCGCAGCTGCGCGACTCCGCCGACCTGATCCGCCTCTCCGGCGACCGCATCGTCTACGACCGCCGCACCTCGTTCGCCACGGCCGAGGGGCACCCGCGCCTCGTGGCCATCGAGGCCGACAGCTCCGACCCGAAGGCGCTCCGGTGGGACACGCTGACCATCGACGCCCGCCGCTTCGAGGTGGACCGCAACTCGAAGACCGCCCGCGCGCTCGGGCGCGTGACCGTGCTGCGCGGCGCGCTGCGCGTGAGCTGCGACTCCGGCGTCTACAGGTGGGAGGAGGAGACGATGGAACTCTCCGGCTCCCCGCGCGCCGGCGTGAACGACGTGGAGATCTCCGGCGAGCGGATGTGGATCGACCTGGAGAAGCGCAAGCTCCGCCACATCCGGGTGGAGCGCTCCGCGACGGGGCAGCAGCGGGCCGAGGAGCGCGGGACCGGGAAGGTCCAGTACAGCCGCGTGGACGGCGACACGCTCGAGGCGTGGTTCGACGGGATGCGCGTGACCGGGTTCGAGGCGCGCGGCGCGGCCACGGGCCGCTTCTTCACCGACGAGAACAGGGAGTACGTCAACCGCGCCGACGGCGAGTTCCTCCGGCTCGACTTCCGCGCCGGCCGCCCGCGCCGCGGGAAGGTGACGGGGAACGCGAAGACCGTTTATTATCATTTCGACGAGGAGCGCCTGGAAGGGCGCAACGAGGCGATCGGCGACACCGTGCTGCTGGGCTTCTCCGAAAGCCGGATCGACAACGTGCAGATCCGCGGCAAGTCCGCCGGAGGGGCGCCCGCCTCGGGCATCTACTACGGCGAGCGCAAGCCGGTGGCGAAGCCGGATTCCGCGGCGAAGGCCCGGGAGTGACTATGGAAGCGAACGGAAAGACGCGGACCGTCTGGACCCAGGGGCTGGTGAAGCGCTACGGCGAGCGGACCGTCGTGCACGGCATCTCCGTCCGCCTCTCCCAGGGCGAGGTCGTGGGGCTGCTCGGCCCCAACGGCGCCGGCAAGACCACCACATTCTACATGATCACCGGGATGGTGCGGCCCGACGGCGGGCGCATCTTCCTCGACGACGACGAGCTGACCGACCTGCCGATGTTCCGCCGCGCGCGGATGGGGCTGGGCTACCTCCCGCAGGAGGCGAGCGTCTTCCGCAAGCTGACGGTCGAGCAGAACATCATGGCCATCCTCGAGACGCGCGACATGTCGCGCGCTCGGCGGCGCGAGCGGCTCGAGTTCCTCCTCGACGACTTCAAGATCGGCCACATCCGGAAGAACATGGCCGTCTCCTGCTCCGGCGGCGAGCGGCGGCGCCTCGAGATCGCGCGCGCCCTGGCCTCCGAGCCCGACTTCCTCCTGCTCGACGAGCCCTTCGCGGGCATCGACCCGATCGCCGTGGAGGACATCCAGTCCATCGTCGCCAAGCTGCGCGACGAGGGGATGGGGATCCTCATCACCGACCACAACGTGCGCGAGACGCTGGCCATCACCGACCGCGCCTACATCGTCTTCCAGGGGCAGGTGCTGGTGGAGGGGACGGCCCGCCACCTGGCCGAGGACCCCGAGGCGCGCCGCATCTACCTCGGCTCCTCCTTCACCCTCAAGGACGACTGACCGGAACATGTCCCTCGAGCAGCGGCAGAACCTCGTCCAGACGCAGCGCCTCTCGCAGAGCATGCTGCAGTCGCTGGGCGTCCTGCAGAAGCAGAGCGCCGAGCTCGCGGCGCTGGTCCGCGAGGAGCTGGAGAACAACCCGCTGCTCGAGGAGGTCGACGAGCCACCGCCCGCGCCCGAATCCGATTCCCGCGAGGAGCGCGCCGAGGGCGACTCCGACCTGTTCGAGGCGACGGAACGCCTCGCGGACGGCGAGGCCGCCGGCGACGGCGTCCGGCGCGGGCCCGACGACGAGGACGAGCCTCCCGCGCGCGAGATCGCCGCGGAGGAGTCCCCCGAGGAGAAGCTGCTCCGGCAGCTCGAGCTCGCCGACCTTCCCGCCGAGGTCCTCCCGCGCGCCCGCTACCTCGTCGACTCGCTCGACGAGCGGGGCTGGCTGGCCGCCGGCCAGGCCGGCGGCCAGGCGCGGGCGGGCGCGCGGGAGCCCTGGTGCGACGAGCTGGACTCCTACATCGACGGCGCGCTCTCCCTCGACGGCCTCTCCGGGCCCTCGCGGAAGGCGCTCGAGGCGGTCTGGGACCTGGACCCCGTCGGGCTGGGCGGGCGCGACCTGCGCGAGACGCTGATGCTCCAGGCCGAGCGGATCCCCGGCTTCCCGCGCCTGGCGCTGGCGATCCTCGACTCCCACTTCGACCTGCTCGAGCGGCGCAACGTGCCCGAGCTGGCCGCGATCCTCGGGACCTCCAGGGGCGAGGTCGAAAAGGCGATCGAGGAGATCGGCCGCCTGGAGCTCCATCCGGGCGCGGCCCTCGAGTCGGCGCCGCGCAGCGGGACGGTCTCGCCCGACGCCGTGGTCTCCGCGAAGGACGGGCGCTTCTCGGTCGTCCTCTGCCGGGGCGACGCGCCGGCCGTGCGCGTCAACCGGACCTACGCCGCCATCCTCGACGACGACCGCGCCTCCAGGGAGGACAAGGCCTTCGTGCGCGAGAAGCTCGCCGCCGCCAACTCGTTCCTCTCGGCGCTCGCCAAGCGGGGGAACACCATCGAGCTGGTGGTGAAGGCCATCGTCCGCAGGCAGAAGGCCTTCTTCCTCGGCGGACGGCGCGCCGACCTCCGCCCGATGGTCCTCCAGGACATCGCCGACGACACCGGGCTCCACATGTCCACCGTCAACCGCGTCACCTCCGGGCGCTACGTCCAGACCGACCACGGCGTGGTGGACCTCCGCTCGCTCTTCACCGTCGGCGTGGTCCGGCGCGGCCCCGACGGCGCCGCCGGGGAGGCCACCTCCTCCGAGGTCTTCAAGGAGGCCATCCGGAAGATGCTCGAGGGGGAGGACCGCTCCAAGCCCTTCTCCGACCAGGCCATCGCCGACTTCCTCGGCTCGCAGGGGCTGGCCGTGGCGCGCCGCACCGTGGCCAAGTACCGCGAGCAGCTGGGGATCCCCCCGGCCGGCCAGCGCAGGCGCTATTGAGGCGTAAAATGGCCCGAAATCGCGAAAAAATCTTGTCGTTCGCCCCCGAAAGCGTGTATACTGATAGAGATGGACGTCGTCCAGACGGACGCCGTTCGTCCATTCTTCAAGGAGAACTCATATGAACATCCAGGTGACTACGCGCCATTTCCGCGGCTCGGCCAATTTGACTCAGAACATGCGCGAGAAGATCGAAAAACTGGAAAAGTTCCACCACGGCATCACCGACGTCAACATGGTCCTCGACGAGGAGAAGGAACGCGTCTGCGTCGTCGAAATGTCGGCCAACATCCCCGAAAAGACGGTCTCCGTGACCGCGCAGGAAGAGAACATGCACTCCGCCATCGACTCGGCCCTGGCCAAGCTCCAGCGGGTGCTCGCCAAGGAAAACGTCAAGCAGAAGGAGTTCCGCGCCGTGCCGCTGGCCGACGCGGTCGCCGAGTAGCCCGTGCCCTCCGCTCCGTTCAACACAGCCCTCGACTGGGACGTCAACAGGAAGCATTTCCTTCCGGTACGCGACTTCTACAACCGCTTCCGCAAGGAAATGCGCCTCGAGATGCTCACCGGCGAGGGGACGCTCGAGAGCAAGATCACCGAGTCGATGACGCACCGGCCGGGGCTCGCCCTGACCGGCTTCGTCGACGTCTACTCCAACCGCCGCATCCAGGTGCTGGGCTCCACGGAGTGGGCCTACCTCGAGTCCGTGGGCAAGGAGCGCCGCGAAAGCCTCTTCGCCAGCCTCGCCCGGTTCCCCACCCCGCTCTGGGTGCTCACCCACAACCTGCCGCCGCACGACGAGCTGCTGGCGATGTGCGAGAAGTACGGCATCCCGCTCATGCGGACCTCGCTGGGCACGCAGACCTTCGTCGCGATCACCCAGCGCATCCTCATGGAGTGGTTCGCCCCCTACTGCGACGTCCACGCCTCGCTGGTCGACGTCTACGGCGTGGGGATGCTCTACGTGGGCAGCTCCAACATCGGCAAGAGCGAATGCGTGCTCGACCTGGTGGAGCGGGGCCACCGCCTGGTGGCCGACGACTCCGTGCGCATCCGCCGCATCGGCGACTCCATCATCGGCGCGTGCAACCACATCGCCGAGCACCACATGGAGATCCGCGGCATCGGCGTCATCGACATCCCGCGGCTCTTCGGCATCCACGCCGTGCGCCGGGTGAAGAAGGTGGAGATCGTGGTGGAGCTGCAGCTCTGGTCGCCCGACGTGGAGTACGACCGCACCGGCCTCGACACGCAGTACGTGGACGTGATGGGCGTGAACGTCCCGCGCGTGGTCATCCCCGTCTCGCCGGGCAAGAACATCACCGTCATCTCCGAGGTGATCGCGATGAACGCCCTGATGAAGATGAGCGGCGTGAACCTGGCGGAGGACTTCAACAACAAGATCATCGACGCCATGAAGAACAAGGGGCGCTCGATCGAGTCCGAGCTGAAGAACGCCTTCCGCTTCACCGACGAGATGTACGAGTAGACGATGGCGCGAATCACGCGGAGCAACCTGGCCTTCTACGTCGTCTCGCTGGCGTGCGCGCTGGGCGCGTTCCTCCTCTGGTACCTCCTCAACCCCAACAGCCCGCGCCTGGAGCGCTCGCTCTACGACGTCCTCTTCGAGGAGGTCGGCACGCTCGGCGTGGGCGACCCGGTGCAGTACTGCGGCCTGCGCGCCGGCGAGGTGCGCGCCCTGTCGCTCGACCCGGCCACGGGGCTGGTGCGGGCCCGGATCGGCGTGCTGAAGTCCATCGCCATCCCCGAGGACTCGCGGATCCGCGTGATCAACGAGGGGCTGGTGGGCAGCCGCGTGGTCGACGTCATGCCCGGGAAGTCGGAGTCGATGCTGGCGCCCGGGTCGCTGGTCATGGGCGGCTACGACCCCGGGGCCACGCGCCTGGTGACGACCGCCCGGCTGGCGGTGCTCGAGGCCGACACCCTGGCGGGCCGTCTGGCGGACATCGCCCGGGAGACCCTGGGCCCGAAGGAGCGGGCCCGCTACGCGGCGCTGCTCCGGCGCCTGGCGGGGCAGTTCTCCCGGCTGGGCGGGCTCGCCGCCGAGGGCAAGGCCGAGGCCTCGGAGACGCTGGAGCGGTTCCGGACGCTGGCGGAGAAGCTGGACAAGGTCGCGGAGGAGACCGCCCCCGCCCGCGCGTCGCTGGCGGAAAACGCGGCGAAAACGGGCGAAGCCGCGGAGGCCCTGCGGGGGAAGCTGGGCGCCCTCGAGGCGCGGATCGCCGCCCTGAGCGGGCGCCTGGAGCGCGCGGAGGGCTCCTCTTTGGTCAGTTTGGTCGAAAACCCCGAATTCAAGGAGCTTCTGAAGAATGTTTCCGCGGACGCGGAGACGCTGCTGAAAGAGCTCGGGGGAGAGACTTAAAATGTTAAATTTCCGGGACTGGACGTGAATCGGTAGAAGCATGGACAGCAACAAAACGCGCTACATCGTCGTCGGAGGCGTTCTCTGGGCCGCGCTGATCATCCTGATCGGCGGGATGCTCTTCCTCAACGAAAGGGATCCCCGCCAGAAGACCGCGACCTACTACGCGATGTTCGACCAGGTCTCGTCGCTCGGCTCGGGCGACCCGGTGCGCGTGAACGGCGTCAAGGTGGGCAAGATCGGCCGCGTGGGCCTGGCCGACCGCCGCGTGCGGGTCGAGCTCGAGGTCCTCGACTCGGTCAGGATCCCGGCGAACTCCGAGGTGCGCGTGCAGAACGTGGGCATCCTGGGCGAACGGCAGATCGGCATCCGGCTGGGCGACTCGCCCGAGATCCTGAAGCCCGGCGCCGTCGTCGACGGCTCCTTCGACGCGGGCATCTCCGAGGTGATGGGCGCCGCGGGCGAGATCTTCGACTCCACGCGCGTGCTGCTCTCCGAAGTCCGCGCCGTGGTGGACTCCACGGTCGGCAGCGAATCCTTCCGCGACGGCTTCCGCCGCATCGTCTCGCAGGCGGAGCGGCTGGAGAACCGGCTGGACGGGATGATCGACGAATCCGAGCCCCTGCTCAGGGGATCGCTGAAGAACCTCCACTCCGCCTCGGCGAAGCTCGACGCGCTGGTCGACCGGAACTCCGCGCCCGCCGAGAAGCTGCTGGCCGACGCGGGCGCGCTCGCCGTCGACGCGCAGGCGCTGATGGCCCGGGCCGACGAGCTCGCCGGCCGTCTCGAGACCATGCTGGCCAGGCTCGAGTCCAAGGACAACACCGTCGGCGTCCTCCTCAACGACGACGCCTTCTACAAGGACCTGACGCGGACCATGAACTCCGCCGACTCCCTCCTGCGCTCCGTGCTGCGGGACGGCCTGGACCTCAACATAGACTTCTTCTAGGGGCGGCCATGATCACTCGGGTCCTTCAGGTCACGAACAAGCTCGGCATCCACGCCCGCCCCGCGGGGATGATCGTGGAGATCACCACCCACGCGCAGTCCGACGTGCAGATCTGCTACGGCGACTCGCGCGCCAACGCCAAGAGCATCCTCAACGTGATGATGCTGGCCGCCGAGCCGGGGTCCGAAATCAAGTTCGTCATCAACGGCCCGGACGAGGAACGCGTCGCCGAGGAGCTGGAGAAGCTCTTCGCGAACCGGTTCTACGAGGACGGCTGACATGGCCGAGGGCGCCAGGCAAGACAACTTGCTCAGGGGCCTGCCGGTGTCGATGGGCTACGCCGTCGGCCGGGTTCGCTTCGTCCACCGCAAGTCCTGGTCCGCGACGGAGCGGACGATCACCGAGGACCGCGTCCCCTACGAGCTGGCGCTCTTCGAGAAGGCCCACGCCCGCTCGCTCCGCGAGCTGGAGATGCTCGGTTCGCAGATCTCGCGCAACGTCGGCAGCCGCGACGCCCGCATCTTCAAGACCCACGTCCAGATCCTGCAGGACCCCAAGATCACGGAGGAGGTGCCGAACCTCGTCCGCACGAAGCTGATCACCGCCGAACGGGCCGTCTACGAGGTGACGCACGAGCTCTCGCTCTTCTTCGAGCGCCACGTCGGCGGCGACAAGGCCCGCGACATCGACGACATCGCCGACCGCCTGATGGGCCACCTGAACGAGGAGGCCGGCGCGCTCGACGCCCCCGTGCTCGACGAGCCCTGCATCGTCGTGGCGCACACCCTGACCCCCTCGCTGCTCGCCGGCGCCGACACCGGCAAGATCCTGGGGATCGCCACCGACACCGGCGGCGCCACCAGCCACGTGGCCATCCTCGCGCGCTCGCTGCAGATTCCCGCCGTGGCCGCGCTCAACCGCATCTCGCTCGACGCGAAGGACGGCGACCTGATGATCCTCGACGGGTTCGAGGGCGTGGCGATCGTCGACCCGACCGAGGAGGAGCAGGCGCTCTACGCCGAGCGGGGCCGCCGCCACCGCGAGCGCCAGCGCGACCTCGCGAAGCAGTCCGGGGCCGAGCGCCCGGTCACGCTCGACGGCAAGTACATCCCCATGCTGGCCAACGTCGAGCTGCCCGAGGAGACCTCCCGCGCGCTGGAACAGGGCGCCGAGGGGGTGGGGCTGCTCCGCTCCGAGTTCCTCTTCTTCCGCGCCGGCGCCCCCACCGAGGAGGAGCAGTTCCAGGCCTACCGCGAGGCGCTGGAGAGCGCCTACCCGCGCCCGGTCACCATCCGCACGGTCGACACCGGCGGCGACAAGCTCCTCAAGAACCTCTCCCTCTCCGACGAGCCCAACCCCGTGATGGGGTGGCGGTCGATCCGCGTCTGCCTCGACAACCCCGCGATGTTCAAGGAGCAGCTGCGCGCCCTGCTCCGCGCGGGCGTCTACGGGCGGCTGAAGATCATGTTCCCCATGGTGGCCTCGCTCGACGAGCTGCGCGGCGCGAAGAAGATGCTGGACGAGGTGCGCCTGTCGCTGGAGGACGAGGGGGTCCGCGTCGCGGATTCCGTCGAGGTGGGCGCGATGGTCGAGGTGCCCTCGGCGGTCCTCCAGATGGAGGATCTCGCCAGGGAGGTCGACTTCGTCTCCATCGGGACCAACGACCTCATCCAGTTCACGCTGGCCGTGGACCGCTCCAACGAAAAGGTGAAGGAGCTGTTCCAGCCGCACCATCCCGCCGTGCTGCGGATGATCCGGATGACCTGCAACGCCGCCCACGAGGCGGGGATCGTCGTCTCCGTCTGCGGCGAAATGGCCTCCGACGTCCTCTCCATCGTGCTGCTGGTGGGGCTCGGCGTGGACGAGCTCTCCATGAGCCCCTCGCGCATCGCCGAGAACAAGAGCTTCCTCCGCACCATCTCCTACGCCGAGGCGCGGGAGACGGTCACGGAATGCCTGGCGCTCCGCTCGGCGCGCGAGATCGACGAGCTGCTCTACCGCCGGTTCGCGAAGCGGATCGAGGCGCTGGGCGGCACGTCGTACCAGGCCAAGCTCCGCAAGTTCCGGGACGCCGCCGCGCTCCGCGGCGAGTCCGCGCCCGAACCGGAGGCGTAGCGTGGGCCCGCGCCGCATCGCGCTCCTGGCCGCGTTCGCGTGCCGCGCGGCGTTCGCCGGCCTGGGGTGCCTGGGCCACGACGCGGCCGAGTTCGCGCAGCCCGTGCAGCCCTTCTCCCTCGACACCGCCGACGTCTCCTCGGGCGGCTGGATCCGCTGGCAGACGATGGAGTCCGACCTGTTCCACCGCGAGTGGTTCCTGGCGCCGCAGTGGGAGCGCTGGCTGCTGGAGGGGCGCGACTGCGCGCTGCTGCGCGGCCACCTGACGGCGCGCGACCTCCGCGACGGCGACGTCCGCCGGGCCGAGCGCGCGCTCGAGCTGCTGAGCTACGCGAACGCCTCCGACCCCGACGTGCGCCGCCTGACGATCGACGACGAAGTGCGCGCCCTGGAGGTGCTCGGCCGCGAACGCGAGGCCGACTCGCTCCTGGAGGCCTCCGCGCGCCTCGACTCCGGAACCGCCTGGGCCCTCCCGGGCCATCTGCGCCTGGCGCTCTACCGCGCCCGTCCGCTGCTGCGCGCGGGAGCGGAGGCGCCCTGGACCGCGCTGGACTCGCTCCGCGAGGCGGTCGCGGGGGCGAGCGGGCT
>CADBQJ010000056.1 GCA_902796785.1 Fibrobacter succinogenes | reverse complement strand
GCCCGTCGTCCAGCTTCAGCACGTAGAGCGCGTCGGCGTCGGGGTGGTTCTCCGCCTCGACGATCTCCGCGACGCGCAGGTCGAGCGCGGCCTGGATCCCCTCGGGGGTGGTCGGCTTCGGCGCCGCGGGCTTCTTCGCGGGAACGGGCTCGGCCTCCTTCTCGGTCTCGATGCGCGGGAAGAGCGCCTGCGCGGGCGCGAGCTTCGCGCCGTCCTCCAGGACGCCCCACTTCAGCCCCTCGACGCCCAGGTTCTCCGAGCCGAGCATCCGGAGGCCGGCCGAGGCCTTCTCGGGCATCACCGGCTGCAGCAGCTGGAGCGCGAGGCGCATGGCCTCGGCCGCCGTGCGCAGCGAGCGGACCAGGTCGTCGCGGCGGGCGGGATCCTTGGCCAGCTTCCAGGGGGCGCGGTTCTCCAGGTAGCGGTTCACGGCGCGCACCAGGACGAAGATCTCCTCGAGCGCCTGCGACAGCCGCACCTGCGGGATCAGCTCCATCGTGCGGCGCAGCGACGCCTCGGCCTGCAGCCGGAGCTCCTGCTCCTCCTCGCCTTCGCCGCCGGCGGGCATGGGCGGGACCTCGCCGCCGCAGTACTGCGAAAGCAGCTTGGCCACGCGGTTCAGCCCGTTGCCCAGGTCGTTCGCCAGGTCGCCGTTGACGCGGCGCACGAAGGCGTCGTGCGAGAAGGTCGCGTCCTGCCCCACCGTCATCTCGCGGGCGAGGAAGTAGCGGAACGCGTCGTTGCCGAACCGCTCCATGTAGTCCATGGGGTTCACCACGTTGCCGGCGGACTTGCTCATCTTCTCGCCGCCGCCCACCAGCCACCAGCCGTGGGCCAGGATGTGCTCGGGCAGCGGGATCTCCAGCGCCATCAGCATGGTCGGCCAGTAGACGCTGTGCGTGGTGAGGATGTCCTTGCCGATGAGGTGGTAGGTCGCGGGCCAGATCGGCGTCCCGTCGGCGTAGGTCTTGTGGAACGCCGCGGAGGCGCTCACGTAGTTGAGCAGCGCGTCGAACCAGACGTAGGTGACGTACTCCTCGTCGAAGGGAAGCGGGATGCCCCACGAGAGGCGCGACTTGGGGCGGCTGATGCAGAGGTCGTTCAGCGGCTGGCGCAGGAAGCCCAGCACCTCGTTGCGGCGGAAGTCGGGGACGATCCAGTCGGGATGCGCGTTCAGGTGGTCGATCAGGCGCTGCTGGTACTTGCCCATCCGGAAGAAGTAGTTCTTCTCCTTCAGCCACTCCACCGGGCGGTGGCCGATCGGGTCGCATTTGTTCTCGTCGAGCTCGTCCTCGGAGAAGAAGCGCTCCTCGCCCACGGAATACCACCCCTCGTACTCCTTGGAGTAGATCTCGCCCTTGTCCCAGAGCTTCTGGAGGCATTCGCGCACGAACTCCTTGTGCTCGGGCATCGTGGTGCGGATGAAGAAGTCGTTGCGGATCCCCATCCTCTTCCAGAGGTCCTCGAAGCGGTGGTAGTACTCGTCGACGTGCCGCTGGGGGTCGACGCCCCGTTTGGCGGCGGCGCGCTGCACTTTCTGGCCGTGTTCGTCGGTGCCGGTCAGGTAGAAGGTCTGCCAGCCGAGGATCGCGTGGAACCGGACGAGGATGTCGCCCAGGACGGTCGTGTAGGCATGCCCGATGTGGGGGGCGTCGTTCACGTAGTAGATGGGGGTGGTGACGTAGAGACGCTTCTGCATGGGCCCAAATCTAGCAAGAACGGGCCTTCGGCGCCTTTCGGCCCCGGTCGCGCGGCGCCTATCCGCCCATGGAGAGGACGACGAAGACGAAGCCCAGGGCCAGGACGAGAGCCGCGATCCAGAGGCCGCCGCTCTCCTCCATGCGCCGGAAGAGTCCCATGATCCGCGCCAGCGCCCAGATCGCGGCGCAGAGGCACGCCAGCGCGAAGGCCACGGGAAGGACCGCGTGGAACCCTCCCCCCGCGGCCGCCGGGGAGTCGAACCGGCGCAGGAGCTCGCCGTAGAGCGAACGGCCGAGCCGCTCGAGCCAGTCGAGCCAGACCTGCCACTCGCTCCTGTTCCGCACCGCCGCCGCGCGGGCCGCGCCGGCGGGCAGGATCTCTCCGCCGAGGTACTTCAGCGGGTCGATCGGCCCCGCGGCGTCGCGCACCTCGAAGTGCAGATGAGGGCCGGTGCTGCGCCCGGTGTTGCCCGAAAGCGCGATCAGCTCGCCCGGCAGGACGGCCTCGTCCGCGCGGACGTGCAGCTTGGAGAGGTGGCCGTAGTAGGAGACCGCGCCGTCGGAATGGCGGATCCGCACCAGCAGCCCGAAGGCGCCGTGCCAGCCCGCCGAGACCACCGTGCCGGAGTCGACGGCGTAGACCGGGCTCCCGACCGGCAGCCCCCAGTCCACGCCGCCGTGCGCGTGGCCCGAGCGGGGCTCGAGGAACGTGCCGGTGATCCGGTTCCCCTTGCAGGGCGCCATCAGGACGCGGTCCGCCCGGAGCGGGGCGGCCGAGAGGACGACGAGAAGGGCGAGAAGGAGCTTCCGCACCTCCATAGTCTAGCGCGTGCGGGGGAAAGCCGCAGGCACCGGCCGTGCTATTTTTCGCCGGAAAGGCCGTATTCCTGCATTTTGCGCCAGAGCGTGCTCCGCGAGATGCCCAGCTGCCGGGCGGCTTCGGTCTGGCGGCCGTTCAGGCGGCGCAGCGCCTCGGCGATGGCGCGCTTCTCCACCTCGACCAGCGGGAGGATCGGCGGTTCGGGAGGCTCCGCCTCCACCACGATCGCCTCGGCGCGCGGCTCGGGCCTGGAGACCGGCTCGGAGAGGTCCACCCGCTCCACGACCGGCTCTCCCGCCTCGGGCGCGCCTTCGCCGGAGACCGCGTCGGGCGCGGGCTCGGAGGCGGAATCGGCCCGGGAGGCCTCGATCACCCGCACCGGGGGCGGGGTGCCGGGAAGCGCCGGCGCGGCCGGAGCCAGGCGCGAGGCGCTGGGCAGCGGGATGAAGCGCCGGGCGCGCTGCACCACGTCGGGAAGGTCGGAGAAGCGGATGATCCCGCCCTCGGACATCACCACGGCGTGGTTGAGGATGTTCTGCAGTTCGCGGATGTTGCCGGGATAGTCGTAGACCGAGAGGGCGCGCAGGGCGCTCTCCTCGATGTCCGCGATCTCCTTGTCGTTCTCGCGGCTGGCGCGGAGCGTGTAGAACTTGATCAGGCTGGGGAGCACGTCGCGGCGTTCGCGCAGGGGCGGCAGCGCGATCTGGAACCCGTTGAGCCGGTAGTAGAGGTCCTCGCGGAAGGTGGCGTTCGGCCCGCGCATGGCCGCGACGAGGTCGCGGTTCGTGGCGGAGATCACGCGCACGTTGACCTTGATCGCCTTTTCGGAGCCGATGCGCTGCACCTCGAAGTTCTGGAGGACGCGCAGGAGCTTGGTCTGCTGCGAGAGCGGCAGCTCGCCCACCTCGTCGAGGAAGATGGTGCCGCCGTTGGCCTGCTCGAAGAAGCCCGCGTGGTCGGCGATGGCGCCGGTGAACGAGCCCTTGCGGTGGCCGAAGAGCTCGCTCTCGATGAGCTCGGCCGGGATGGCGCCGCAGTTGACCGCCACGAAGGGCTTGCCGGCGCGGGGCGAGTGGCGGTGGATGATGTTGGCCACGAACTCCTTGCCCACGCCGGTCTCGCCGGTGAGCAGCACGGTGCTGGAGGTGGGGGCCACCTTCGACACCAGCTCGCGCACGTGCTTCATCTGCGGGGTGGAGCCCAGCAGCTCCTCGTTCACGTGGTCCTCGAAGACGCGGTGGCTCCTCTGCTCGGAGATGCGGGCCGCGTTCTGGCGCACGCGCTGCTGGAGGTCGTCCACCAGCACGGGCTTGGGGACCACGCCGTCGGCGCCGTTGGCGATGGCCGCGCTGGCGCGGCGCACGTCGTCGGGCTGCCGGTAGAGCACGACCACCTCGGTCCCCTCGGGCTGGTGCTCGTGCGCGAAGGAGACGACGTCCAGGTCGCCGATCGTCAGGAAGTCCGCCGCGAGGAAGACCATCTGGAAGCGCTCGTTCTTCAGCGTGGAGAGGACGTCCTCGGGAGAGGTGAGCGTGCAGAGCGAGACGGGGAAGGTCCGCTGGCCCTCCCGGACCTCCAGGTTCCAGAGGTCGCGCATGGCGCTCGCCTGGGCCTCGTCGGGGTCGGCCAGGAGCACCTGCAGATTGTTCCGGTTCGATTCGCTCACCGCTTCGCCCTCGGAAAGGGACTACTGGAATAATTTACGAATATCGTCCAGGAACGAGCGTTCCTTCGTCGCGTTCGCCTCGTCTCCCAGCTCCGCGAGCTTCTGGTAGCACTCGCGCTCGGCCTTGGAGAGGCGCGTGGGGATCTCGGCCTCCACGGTGACGAAGAGGTCGCCCGGGGAGCCGCGGTAGGAGCCCTGCTGGAGCGGGGGGAGCCCCCGGCCGCGGATCTTGAGCACCTGGCCGCCCTGCGTGCCGGCGTCGATCGAGATCTCCAGCTCGTCGTCCAGCGTGGGGACGCGCACCTTGCCGCCCAGCGCGAGCTTGACGATCGGCACCTTCAGCGAGCAGTGGAGGTCGGTTCCCTCGCGGCGGAAGAAGTCGTTGGGCTTTTCGGAGACCACGGCGATCAGGTCGCCCGCGGGGCCGCCCAGGCGGCCGGCGTCGCCCTCGCCCCGGAGGGTGAGGTAGTTGCCGTCGGCCACGCCGCAGGGCACCTTGATGGCGATGGTGGATTCCTCGCGCACGCGCCCCTCGCCCCGGCAGGCGGAGCAGGGGGTCTGCACCTGCTTGCCCGAGCCGCCGCAGGCCGGGCAGACTCCGACGTTGACCATCTGGCCGAAGAAGCTCTGGGTGACGCGGCGCACCTGGCCCGAGCCGCCGCAGGTCGGGCAGTCGCGCACGCCGGTGCCGCCCGCGCCCTTGCACGCGCCGCAGACGCGCCAGCGCTTGAGCTTCACGGTCTTGGTGACGCCCGTCGCGATCTCCTTGAGGTCGAGCTGCAGGCGGATCTGGAGGTCCTGCCCGCGCGGAGGGCCGCTCCGGCGCGCGCGGCGGCCGCCTCCGGAGAAGCCGAAGTCGCCGAAGATGTCGCCGAACTGGCTGAAGATGTCCTCGAAGCCCGAATAGGCCTGGCGTCCGCCGCCCATCTGGTCGAAGGCGTCCGGTCCGAACTGGTCGTACTGCGCGCGCTTCTTCTCGTCGGAGAGCACGCCGTAGGCTTCGGCGGCCTCCTTGAACTTCTCCTCGGCCTCCTTGTCGCCCGGGTTCTTGTCCGGGTGGTACTTGATGGCCAGTTTCTTGTAGGCGCGCCGAAGCTCGTCGGGAGTCGCGGTCTTCGCGACCCCGAGAACCTCGTAGTAGTCCCTTTTCGCCATTGCCTTCTCCGCCGGTGGTTCGGCCTACTTCTTGTCGTCGACCACTTCGTAGTCGGCTTCGATGGGGCCGTCGCCCTTGTCGGAGGAGCCGGAGGCGCCGGCGCCGGGCCGGGGGCCGCCGGCCTGCGCCTGGGCCTGCTGGGCCTGGGCGGCGGCCGCGGCCGCGTCGCTCGCGGCCTGCTGGAACTTGGTCATCATGTCGCGCAGCTTGTCGGCGTCGTTGGCGTCGATGGCGGCGCGCAGCTCCTTGATCTGCTCCTCGACCTTGGCCTTGACGTCGGCGGAGACCTTGTCGCCGCCTTCCTTGAGGCTCTTCTCGGCCTGGTAGATCAGCTGTTCGGCCTGGTTCTTGAGGTCGATCAGCTCGCGGGCCTTCTTGTCGGCGTCGGCGTTGGCCTCGGCGTCCTTGACCATCTTCTGGATCTCCTCTTCCGACAGGCCGGAGGAGGTGGTGATCTTGATGGACTGCTCGCGGCCGGTTTCCTTGTCCTTCGCGCTGACGTTCACGATGCCGTTGGCGTCGATGTCGAAGGTCACCTCGATCTGCGGGACCCCGCGGGGCTTGGCCGGGATGCCGGTGAGGTCGAAGCGGCCCAGCGTGCGGTTGTCGCGCGCCATTTCGCGTTCGCCCTGCAGCACGTGGATGGTCACCGTGCTCTGGTTGTCGTCGGCGGTGGAGAAGACCTGGCTCTTCTTGGCCGGGATCGTGGTGTTGCGGTCGATGAGCTTGGTCATCACGCCGCCGAGGGTCTCGATGCCCAGCGACAGCGGGGTGACGTCGAGCAGCAGCACGTCCTTCACCGCGTCGTCGCCCGCGAGGACGGCGCCCTGCACGGCGGCGCCCACGGCGACCACTTCGTCGGGGTTGACGCCCTTGTTGGGCTCCTTGCCGAAGAAGGAGCGGACCGCCTCCTGCACCGCGGGGATGCGGGTGGAGCCGCCGACCAGCAGGACTTCCTGGACGTCGGAGGGCTTCAGGCCGGCGTCGGCCAGGCACTTGCGGACCGGTTCCATCGAGCGCTTCACCAGGTCCTCGGTCAGCTGGTCGAACTTGGCGCGGGAGAGCGTCAGGTCGATGTGCTTGGGGCCGGTGGCGTCGGCGGTGATGAAGGGGAGGTTGATGGAGGCGCTGGTGCTGCCGGAGAGGTCGATCTTCGCCTTTTCGGCGGCTTCCTTCAGGCGCTGCAGCGCCATCTTGTCGGACTTGAGGTCGATTCCGGGGTTGTCCTTCCGGAACTCGTCGACGATCCAGTCGATGATGGCCGCGTCGAAGTTGTCGCCGCCGAGCATGGTGTCGCCGTTGGTGGCGCGCACTTCGAAGACGCCGTCGCCCAGCTCGAGGATCGAGATGTCGAACGTGCCGCCGCCGAGGTCGTAGACCGCGACCAGCTCGTTCTTCTTGCTTTCGAGGCCGTAGGCGAGGGCCGCGGCCGTGGGTTCGTTGACGATGCGGAGCACTTCCAGCCCGGCGATGCGGCCGGCGTCCTTGGTGGCCTGGCGCTGGGCGTCGTTGAAGTAGGCGGGCACCGTGATGACGGCCTGCTTCACCTCTTCGCCCAGGTAGTCCTCGGCGGTCTTCTTCATCGTCTGGAGGACGACCGCGGAGATTTCCGGCGGCGCGTACTCCTTGTCGTCGATCTTCACGCGCACGGGGTCGGAGGGGCCGCCGACGAGCGTGTAGGGGACCGTCTTTTCCTCCGCGGCGACTTCGCCGTGGCAGCGGCCCATGAAGCGCTTGATGGAGTAGATGGTCTTTTCGGGGTTGGTGATGGCCTGGCGCTTGGCGACGTGGCCCACCAGGCGTTCGCCGCTCTTGCCGAAGGCGACCACCGAGGGGGTGGTGCGCGAGCCTTCCGCGTTGGGGATGACGACGGGCTTGCCGCCTTCCATCACGGCGACGCAGCTGTTGGTCGTACCGAGGTCGATGCCGATGATCTTGGACATGGTCTACTCCTTCGAGTTGTTGTTTTCTTCTTCGCTCTTTCCCGCCGAGACGACGACCTTCGCGTGGCGGAGGATCCTGTCGCCGGCGGCGTAACCCTTTTCGAAGACCGCGACGATGCGGTCCTCCTCGACGCTGTCGGAGGGCTGCTTCATCAGCGCCTCGTGCAGCTCCGGATCGAACTTGTCGCCCACCGCGCCCACGGTCTTCAGGCCGAAGTCGGCCAGCAGCCGGTTGAAGCGGTCGTGGATCATCTTCATGCCGGCGAAGAAGGCCTGCGCCTCCTGCCCTTCGCCGCCCTCGATCGCGCGGTCGAAGTCGTCGACCACGCCCAGGAGCGATCCGAGCACCTTGAATTCGCCGCGCCGGGCCTGTTCGAGCGACTCGCGCGCCGTGCGGCGGCGGTAGTTCTCGAACTCGGCGTGCAGGCGGAGGTACTTGTCGTGGAGCTCCGTCCATTCGGGCAGCGACTCCACGTCGACCTTGGGGGCCTCGGGTTCCGCGGCCTTGGTCCCGGCCTCGGCCTCGGCGGCCTGCCCGGCCTGTTCCTCCGCGGGAGCTTCGGTCGCGGCCTCTTCGGCCCCGGCCTTCGTTTCCGCTTCGTCCTGCGCGTTTGCCATGCGATCCTCTGAAACGTCTGGGTTGTTCGTTCTTTCCGTCGCCCTTTTGTTAGCGAGAACCGTGCCAACCTTTTCCGTTTCGTTTTGAAACGAGCCGCCGGACCGCCCGTTTTTGCCGTTTTCGGCCCGGAAAACGGAAAAAGGCCCCTCCGAGGAGGGGCCTTTCGGGCAACAGGAGACTTCTACATCATGTCCATGCCGCCCATTCCGCCCATTCCGGGGGCGGCGGGGGCGGCGGTCTTGGGCTCGGGCTTGTCGCAGATCACGCATTCGGTGGTCAGCAGCAGGCCGGCGATCGAGGCCGCGTTGGTGAGGGCCGACTTCGAGACCTTGGCCGGGTCGATGACGCCCGCCTTCAGCAGGTCTTCGTAGACGTCGGTCTTGGCGTTGTAGCCGAACGCGCCCTTGCCTTCCTTGACCTTGTTGGCGATCACGGAGGATTCCAGGCCGGCGTTGGCGACGATCTGGCGCAGGGGCTCTTCGGCCGCGCGGACGATGATCTTGGCGCCGGTGCGCTGGTCGGGGTTCGCGATGGAGTCGAGGTCGATGGTCTTGGCCGCGCGGATCAGCGCGACGCCGCCGCCGGGGACGATGCCTTCTTCCACGGCCGCGCGGGTCGCGTGCAGGGCGTCGTCGACGCGGTCCTTCTT
>CADBQJ010000055.1 GCA_902796785.1 Fibrobacter succinogenes | reverse complement strand
TTCTCGGAGTAGAGCGGGACGATCCAGGCCTGGTCGATCGCCTCCTGCTGGACCTTGCGCACCAGCTCGCCGGCGCGTTCCTCGGGGGCGCGCTCCAGCTCGGAGAGGATCCGCAGGTAGGGCAGGTTCTCGGCGTTGGCGTCGGTGTACTTGAGCAGCTTGTCCTCCGCCTCGTAGAGGACGGTGCGGGCCCGAACCCAGGCGCTGTCGCGGCCGGCGGCGGTGACGGCGTCGCGCCCCTCCGCGGCGACGCGCGCGTAGCGGGCGAAGTAGTCGGGCTCGCGGATGTCCTCGGCCAGCCAGCTGCTGGGCTCGCCCGCGAGGATCCGCTCCTCCAGGGCGCGCAGGCTGCGCTCGAGCGAGTCGAGCTCGGCCCAGTCGGCGTCGGAGCCGCGGTCGCGCGCGGCCCCCTTCAGGCGGCGGGCGCCGAGCGCCAGCTCCTTCAGGCGGGACTTGAGCTCGTAGGGATAGTTGTGGAAGAGCCAGGTGTGCTCGGCCAGGCGGAGCATCATCGTCGGGTCGCGCCAGAGCATCTTGCCCGTGTACATCGTCGTCCCCGGGCGGGTGAACTCGGCGCCGGGATAGAAGCCCGTGCCCCAGGCGTACTGGTTGAGGATGCCGTCCTCGTAGGGCTGGATGACGACGTTGAAGCCGACCTCCTTCCACATGGCGTAGAGCGCCTCGGCCACGGGGGCCCAGCCGCGGTAGTCGTTGGAGGGGGTGGAGAAGATGAAGATCTCGGGCCGCTCGCGGTCGTAGCCCGACTCCGCCAGCAGGCGGCGCGCCGAGTCGGGGTCGTACGGGGTGACCTCGAGCCCCAGCAGCATCGAGTCGTTCGGCGGGCCGTACCAGCCGGTGGGGACCACGCGGCCGCCCATCACCGTCTCGGCGATGCGCCTGCGGTCGACGGCCAGCGCCAGCGCCTTGCGGATCCGGACGTCGTGCACGAGCGGGTTGACGGTGCGCGCGATCTGGTAGCCGTTGTAGCCCAGCTCCTGCTGCTCGCGGATCTCGCCGCGGAGGTCGGGCCGCTTCAGCGCGAAGCGGTAGTCGCCCAGGTTGAGGACGTGGGCCACGTCGAGCGCGCCGGACTGGTAGTTCTGCATCTGCGACATCAGGCCGCCGGCCTTGATCTCGAACCGGTCGACGTTGCCGCACTCGCCCACGTAGTTGGGGTTCTTCTCGATCACCAGCTTGTCGTCGGGCTGGAAGGAGACGGGGACGTAGGGGCCGTTGCCGACGAAGTTCTGGGGCTTCCACCAGTTCTTGCCGTAGATCTCCTGCGAGCGGCGGTGGAGCGGCATGGCGGAGGGGAGCACCAGCATCGGGCGGATGTCCTTGCTCTTGCGCAGGCGGACCTCGATGGTCGCGTCGTCGAGCGCCTTCACGCCGACCTCCTCGGCCTTCGCGACGCCGGTCTTGTACTCCTCGGCGTTCTCCACGTACATCAGGAAGCTGGCCCAGAGCGGGCTGGTGGCCTCCTCGGGGTCGAGGAAGCCGAGCCAGGCCTGCACGAAGTCCTGCGCGGTCACGGGGTCGTCGTTCGACCAGCGCTTGGTCGTGTCCACCTTGAAGACCCAGCGGCGCCAGTCCTCCGAGATCTCGGTGGAGAGCGCGATCTTCGGGACGACGTTCAGCTTGCGGTCGTACCCGTAGAGCCCTTCGAGGAGCGTCCCCTCCAGATAGGGGACCTGCGGCGACCACGGGATGGTGGAGAGCCCCTGCATGAGCGTGCCCGGCAGCCGGACGACGATCTTGCCGGCGTCCTCCCCGCCGCCGGAGCAGCCGAAGAGGGCGAGGGCGCAGAAAAGCGCCGCGCGGAGCGCGAATTTCCCGATTGGGCGGTCCCGACGCGGCATGAACGGTCTCCGTGGTCTCCGGCCCGCCCCGGATCGGGAAAACGGGCCCTTTTACGGGAATAATCTAATCAAAAGAAGGGGCGAAATCTGCTAAATTTGGGCCCAGCCAGCCATTCCGCGTCCCAGGAGGACCCCGTGCTCTTCGACCTCGACACCATCCGCA
The DNA here is from genome assembly GCA_902796785.1 of Fibrobacter succinogenes. Classification (GTDB taxonomy): domain Bacteria; phylum Fibrobacterota; class Fibrobacteria; order Fibrobacterales; family CADBQJ01; genus CADBQJ01. The sequence goes on along the minus strand of CADBQJ010000055.1, from coordinate 1,991 downwards.
AGGCCTACGCCCTCTACCCCGAACGCGTTGCCGCCGCCCGGGCCGCCCTGGGCCGCCCCCTGACCCTCGCCGAGAAGATCCTCTACGCCCACCTGGTCCCGGGCGCCGAAAAGCGCTCCTACGCGCGCGGCGCGGATTTCGCCGAGTTCCACCCCGACCGCGTGGCCATGCAGGACGCCACCGCCCAGATGGCCCTCCTCCAGTTCACCACCGCGGGCAAGTCCAAGGTCGCCGTCCCCAGCTCGGTCCACTGCGACCACCTGATCGTCGCCCGCGAAGGGGCCGGCAAGGACCTCCCCCGCGCGGAAAAGGAGAACGCCGAGGTCTACGACTTCCTGAAGTCGGTCTCGGCCAAGTACGGCATCGACTGCTGGCTTCCCGGCGCGGGCATCATCCACCAGGTGGTGCTCGAGAACTACGCCTTCCCCGGCGGAATGATGATCGGGACCGACTCGCACACCGTGAACGCGGGCGGCCTCGGCATGCTCGCGATCGGCGTGGGCGGAGCCGACGCCGTGGACGCCATGGTCGGGCTCCCCTGGGAGCTGAAGTACCCGAAGCTGATCGGCGTGAAGCTGACCGGCGAGCTGAAGGGGTTCGCCACCGCGAAGGACGTGATCCTGAAGCTGGCCGGGATCCTGACCGTCAAGGGCGGCACCAACGCCATCGTGGAGTACTTCGGCGACGGCGCCCGTGCCCTGAGCGCCACCGGCAAGGCGACCATCTGCAACATGGGCGCCGAAGTGGGCGCCACCTGCTCCACCTTCGGCTACGACGACTCCATGCGCCGCTACCTGAAGGCCACCGGCCGCGACGAGGTCGTCGCCGCCGCCGACGCGGTCGCCGAGCACCTCCAGGCCGACCCCGAGGTCGAGGCCTCGCCCGAAAAGTTCTTCGACCGCGTGGTCGAAATCGACCTTTCGACGCTCCAGCCCCACTACAACGGCCCCTTCAGCCCCGACCGCGCCTATCCCGTGGACCGGATGGCCGAATCGCTCAAGGCGACCGATTCCAAGCCGGAATCGACCCCGGTCGTGAGCGTCGCCCTCATCGGCTCCTGCACGAACTCCAGCTACGAAGACCTCTACATGGCCGCCTCGATGGTCAAACAGGCGCTCGACAAGGGGCTCTCGCCCAAGTGCCCGCTGCTGATCAACCCCGGCTCGGAGCAGGTGCGCGCCACCGCCGAGCGCGACGGGCTGATGGCCCTGTTCGAGAAGTTCGGCGCCACCGTCATGACGAACGCCTGCGGCCCCTGCATCGGCCGCTGGGACCGCGCCGGCGCGGACAAAAAGGAGCTGAACACCATCGTCCACAGCTTCAACCGCAACTTCGCCAAGCGCGCCGACGGCAATCCCAACACGCACGCCTTCGTCGCCTCCCCGCTCATGGCCGTGATCGCCGCCCTCTCCGGCGACATCCGGTTCAACCCCGCGACCGACACGCTCGTGAACAAGGACGGCAAGGCCGTGAAGCTCGACCCGCCCGAACAGTGCGAGCTCCCGCCGAAGGGGTTCGACGCGCAGGGCGCCGGCCACCAGGCCCCCGCCGCGGACGGCTCCGGCATCGAAATCACCATCGCCCCCGACAGCAAGCGGCTGCAGGCGCTCGTTCCCTTCCCCGCCTGGGACGGCAAGGACGTCGTCGGCGCCCCGCTGCTCATCAAGGCGAAGGGCAAGTGCACCACCGACCACATCTCGATGGCCGGCCCGTGGCTCAACTTCCGCGGCCACCTCGAGAACATCTCGAACAACATGCTGATCGGCGCGGTCAACGCCTTCAACGGCGAAACGAACAAGGTCCTCTGCCAGTGCGGCGAGTACAAGGAGGTCCCCGAACTCGCCAAGATCTACAAGGCGAAGGGCCGCGGCTCGGTCGTGATCGGCGACGAGAACTACGGCGAGGGCTCCAGCCGCGAACACGCCGCCATGGAACCGCGCTTCCTCGGCGTGAAGGCCGTGATCGTGAAGAGCTTCGCCCGCATCCACGAA
>CADBQJ010000054.1 GCA_902796785.1 Fibrobacter succinogenes | reverse complement strand
CTCCCGACCGAGCGCGACATCCGCGAGCTGGCGGAGCTGCTCTCGGGCGAGGAGTTCGAGGACTATGCGGTCCTCCCCCTCTTCGGGCGGATGAGCCCCGAGCAGCAGCGCGCCGTCTTCGCGCCGAGCCGGAAGCCGAAGATCGTCCTGGCGACCAACGTCGCGGAGACTTCGCTCACCATCCCCGGCATCGCGGCCGTGGTGGACACGGGACTGGCCCGCGTCGCGCGCTACCAGCCCTCGTCGCGCATCGCCGCGCTCCCGGTCGAGCCGATCTCGAAGGCCTCCGCGGCGCAGCGCGCCGGCCGCGCGGGCCGCGTGAAGCCCGGGATCTGCGTCCGCCTCTACTCCGAAAAGGACTTCGAGTCGCGCGACGAGTGGACCGAGCCCGAGATCCTCCGCTCGAACCTCGCCGACGCCGTGCTGCGGTTCCAGCGCAACCACCTGCAGCTCGCCACCTTCCCGCTGCTCGACCCGCCGCCGCGCTCCACCGTCCGCGACGCCTACCGGCGGCTCTACGAGCTCGGCGCCCTGGAGAGCGCCGCCGACGACGCGCGCATCACGCCGCACGGCCACGCCATCCTCCGCTACCCGATCGACGTCACGCTCGCGCACGTCATGATCGAGGCGGCGAAGCGCAAGGTCCTCCGCCCGGCGGTCGTGGTCTGCGCCGCGCTCTCGCTCCAGGACCCGCGCGTCACGCCCGACGACGAGAAGGAGCGGACCCGCGCCCTGCAGGCCCGCGCCCCCGCCAACGACGCGAACTCCGACTTCGTCGGGATCCTCAAGCTCTGGAACCTGGTCCTCGACCTCTGCCCCGCCGGGTCGTCGCAGTCGAAGCTCCGCAAGGCGTGCAAGGCGCTGTACCTCTCGTATCCGCGGACGCGCGAATGGATCGACCTCGTCGAGATGTTCCTCCGCATGGGCGACGAGGCGGAAATCGCCGGAAGGCGGCGCCCCGACGGCCCGAGGGAAAGCCGTCCCGCGGCCAAGGCCGGCCCGATCGACGTCGAGCGGCTCAACTCCGACGAGCTGCACAAGGCGCTTCTCTCCGGGTTCCTCGACTACGTCGCCCGGCGCGACCCCGAGACCGGGAGCTACCGCACCGCCAACGGCCGCGAGACCTTCGTCCACCCCTCGTCGCGGCTCAAGCGGTGCAAAAGCGAGTGGATCTTCGCCGCGGAGCTCCGCGAGACCTCGCGCGCCTGGCTCTCGCACGTCGCGGTCTTCAAGCCCGAGTGGATCGCCGAGGTGGCGCCCCATCTCTGCAGGACGCACTACGGCATGCCGCACTTCAACCCGAAGACGGGATTCGTGGAGGCCGCGCGGCGCGTGGTCTTCAAGGGGTTCCAGATCGACCTCTCCGGGCGCGTCCACTACGGCGACGTCGACCCCGAGGAGAGCTCGCGCGTCTTCTGGCACGAAGGAGCCGCCTGCGGCGAGCTGCCGGGCCGCTGGAAGTTCCTCGAGGCCAACGCCGAGGTGCTGCGGGAGCTTTCCGACTGGCAGGAGAAGAGCCGCTCCTCCGCGCTCCCCGACGAGTTCGAGATCGGGCGGTGGTACCACTCCCGCGCGCCGGAAGTCTACAGCGTCCCGACGCTCGAGGAGTTCGTCCGCAGGCGCGGCGACCGCGCGCTCCGCTTCTCGCGCGACACCTGGACGGGCGGCGCCGCGCGCCCGATCGCGCGGAACAGGGAGCCCTTCCCCGAGAAGGCGAGGATCGGCGGGGAGAACGCGCGGATTTCGTATGTATACGACTTCCGCGACCCGAAGGACGGCGCGACGATCTCCCTCTCCGCCGACTCGTTCGTCCGCTCCGCGTGGACCGAATGGGCCTTCGCCGTGCCCGGGTGGATGGACCGCCTGCGCGACGAGGTCGCGCGGAACCTGCCCGCCGCCGTCGCCGAAAAGGCGGAGCTCAAGGCCGAGACGCTGCAGGCCAAGTGGGAGGAGAACCTGCGCGCGGCCGACTGCGTCTCGTTCGCCGGCGCGCTGGGCGAGGCGCTGATGGAGATCCTCGGCCCCGAGGAGAGCCGCTGGACCTTCGCGCGCAAATGGCCCGCGCACCTTTCGCTCCACGTCCGCGTCGAGCTCCCCTCCGGCGACGCCGAGGAGTTCGACCTCTCCCCTCTCTCCGGCCCGGCCACCTTCCTCGACCGCAAAAAGGAGATCCTCGACCGGCTCTGGCGGCTCGCGGAGATCGGAAAGGCGGAAGGGTCCGAGTTCCCGCCGATCGACCCCTCCCCCGCCGGAACCGGCGAGGTCTTCCTCGCCTGCGCCGCGGACGGGACCTGGGTCTGGCAGCGCAGCCGCGCCCTCGCCGAGGAGGTGCACGCCTGGCGCGCCCGGCGCGTCGCCCGCAAGGCCGTGCCGACCTTCCGCAACCTGATGGAGCGGATCGCCGCCGCCAAGGCGAACAACGCCCCCTCGCGCCGCGAGCTCGACGAATACAAGCACCACTGGCGCAGCCTGCGCAACGTCTTCCGCGCGCGGCTCAGCCCCGATCCCGAAAACCCGATCGCGCTGCCCGAGCCGCTCCGCGAACCGATCGCGAAGCTCGAGAAGTGCGCCGACCCCGAAGAGGGCCACGAGCTCTACTGGACCGCGATGCGCGAAATGGAGCCCCTCGTCGCCGCGTTCCTGCGCAGCCCCGAGCACGCGCCGCGCGGCAAGGCCGGGGCGATTCCGCCTCCGAAGGCAGAGCTCGCGGAAACCGCGGACGCCGCGCCCGCGAAGGGCAAGAATTCCGGCAAGGGGAAGCCCTCCGGCGCCGAACGGGAACCCGCGCCCGCGCCCCAGGCCATCACGCCCGAAGCGCTCGCCCGCCTCCGCGCCAGGTTCCGCGGATAGAAACGAAACCCGAAGAAGCGAAACGGGAAAACAAAAAAGGCGAGGCCGCCGTTCTTGGCGCCTCGTCTAGGTTCCCGGTTGGGGTAACTACTCGCTTTGTGAAAATGTGGCCATTCCCCGCCGATAGGAGCGTCCTCCCAAGTTGCGATTCCCGCCCTGGAGCTTTCACCTTCCGAAAAGCGGGCCTCGCATCTCGTGGCAACCACGTCGCCGAGAGATGACAGGGAATAATATAGCATTTCTCCGGCAAAATGGCAAAAAAAATTTTACTGTCCTCCAAACGCCGTTTTTGAGGCAAAAAAGCCTCCCCGAAGGGAGGCTCCCGAAGGCGCAAGACGGATTACCTGTGGAACGTCAGCGATTTCCATTCCAGGAAACGGATCTCGTTGCCGCACAACGTGCAATCGCCGCCAGAAGAAGCCGCTTGCAGTTCGTATTCAAGCGCGACGGCCTTGACATGGCTTGCGTCAAGGGTGTTGGTGGCCCCGTCATAGGGGGCAAAGGTGCTTGCCGGTATGGTCACTTCCTGCCAGGCGCCAGTGCCGGTCAAAGCGGCCTTCATCACACCCACATCAGAGTAGTGGCTTGTAGGTTCGTAATAGTTCTTGTCGATGATGTAGATCTTGACCGGCATGCCGGCTTCGGCCCAGAACTTGACGGTCATGGAATCGCCGATGTCCACATAGTTGGCGGATTGAAGATCGGTACTACCATCCAAGATGTAGAGGAAACCGCCATTGGCGTAGCCCCAGCTAATGGGATTGACGAACTTCATCAGTTTCACGCCGACTTTGAACGAACTGTCCGTGACGATGTCTTCATCGTTCCAACCGTAATAGCAATCGGAGTTACCATCACCGTCCGAATCCCCCAGCGGACAATGTGCAATATCCAGGCTTTGACCGCATGGATAGTAATTGCCGTTGGAATGCAACGCGACGACCTCCGCCGAAGCCGGGTCGCTGTAGTGCGAGTCATCGCAAGCCATCATTCCAGAGCCCAAATCGCCCTTGGCAACGTCGAAGACCGTCACCGCGGCGGGCAGCCCGCTCTGAGCCGAAGACGAGGAACCGCTCGACGAAGAACTGCTCGACGGCGAACCATTGGAGTTCGACGAGCCGTTTTCTTCGGACGAATTGCCGGGAATCCCCGCATAATAGTCCAGGACGCACCGGACGGAGCGGGCGCCTTTCTTGATATCGAAGAAGTCCCATCCCACGAACGACAGGCTTGTATGGACGATGAACGCCCCGTAGTCGACGGCTGAAGCATCACCTGGACGATCCAACGCATCTGCGACCCACCAATACCCCGCGATTCCCTTGGATCCGAACGCCCCCGCAGAGGGCGCGGACATCGTCAGCGAATCCCGGG